>CAXMLR010000126.1:0-6041 GCA_964194275.1 uncultured Solirubrobacterales bacterium | reverse complement strand
GCCGTAGAACGCGCCCAGTCCCGGCGATTGGGGACGCAGAGATGCCGCCTGGTGTCCGCGATTATGGGATGATCGCTGGCGTCGAATCCGTGCGGTTCTTGGGCTTGGCGATGCGCTTTGGTCGCGTCCCGCGAGCCAGGCGGGTCCGGCACGTTCCGAGCGGGTCGTCGGAATCGGCGGAATACGATGGCTCTGTGACTGACCAGAAGCCACCGCGGCTTGCCGCTGACGACCGAGGGACCCTCCTTGCACTACTCCAATACCAGCGGGACTCCCTCGTGCGGAAGGTCGCGGGAGTTGACGACGGAGTAGCCCTGACCTCGCCGGTTGGCTCGGGTACGTCACTCGTATGGCTCATCAACCACGTGGCGGACGCCGAGGCAACCTGGGTTCTTCACCGCTTCGCCCGACAACGTGTGGACGTTGGCGACAGCGCGCACGCAGCGAGTATCGAAGAGGCCGTCGTGCGTTACCGGCGGGTCGAGCGCGATGTTGATGCCGTCGTAGCGGACGCGACCAGCCTCGACGAGGAGTGCGCCCAGTTCGACGATCAGCCCGCAGTCAACTTGCGCTGGATCTTGGCGCACCTGCTGGAGGAGACAGCCCGCCACGCTGGACACGCCGACATCCTCCGTGAGCTCATCGATGGCGCAACCGGCCGCTGAAGTCCGACATACGCCCGGAGAGGACGTCTTCGTGCATCTTCGGCCGCACGGAAATGCTTGATACGCGCTCCCACCGGGGCTCTGTGGCGGACCTCCGCTAACAGCCGCGAACCGACCGGGTTCACGCAGCACGGCGAGACGGTCTACGCGCTCGGGTGTGACGCGCCGATCCGGCGATCGGTGACACCCAGTAACCGGGATATGGGGACGCGTGTTCGGGGACGTTCGCGTCTTCTCGATCGGTCCGTCCGCGTCGCTCAGGTCACGCGGGAGCGGTCTTTGCGGCTCGGCGGAGTTGACGTGCGGCTTGTTGACGCATGAGCCAGGGTGCGTGCCTCGCGAGCGCGAGCACGGTTCGCTCGCTACGGCCCTTTGTCGGCGCTGCGGTTCGTGTGCCGACGACGGAGTCGGCGGCGCTGTTTGCGACGGCGAGGAGGTGCCACTCGCCGGGCGCTCCTTTCAGTTCATGCGAGCCGCGATCTTGGAATGCGATCTCAGATCCGACGACGAGATCGCGCACCGTGCTCGATGCGAGTACTTCGCCGGCCCTCGCGGCCGCTGCGACGCGTGCGCCGATGTGGACTGCCATGCCGGCGATGTCGTCGCCGATGACCTCGCACTCGCCCGTGTGCAGGCCGGCGCGTATCTCGATATCGAGGTGCTGCGCGACGCTGTCACGGATCGAGCAGGCGCAACGTATCGCCCGGGCGGGCCCGTCGAAGGTCGCGAGGAATCCGTCGCCCGTGCGCTTGACCTCTCGACCGCTGTATGCGTGGAGCTGCTCCCGAACGATGCGGTCGTGCGCTTCGAGAACCTGCCGCCAACGTTCGTCGCCGAGCGCAGAAGCGGTCTCGGTGGACTGCACGATGTCGGTGAACAGCACCGTGGCAAGGACACAGTCGGGCCGTAGCGCATGCCTCGTTCCCGTGAGGAACCGCTCGATCTCGTCGAGGATACGGTCGGAGTCAGCGATCCACGGGATGTGATCATCGCCGGGAAGTTCGACGAACGTGGCGCCCGGGATGTGTTCGGCGATATAGCGACCGCCCGCGACGGGTATGACATCACCGATCCGGTGCAACACGAGCGTCGGTACATGGATGCTGGGCAACACGTCGCTGACATCGATCTCGATTACCGCCTGGACGACCGCGGCGGCGAGCGACGGGCTTGCCGCCGCACGCTCGAACACACCGCGCTGCTCCCGTTCTCGCTCACCACGCGCGGCCATGCTCGGGCCGAACAGGTCGAGCGTGCTGCCATCGCCCCAATGATTCGTTACCGCGTCGATCACTCGTCGCAGGCTCGTCTCACCGAGCGCTCCGCCGTGCACGGCATCGGGTGTCCCCCTGGCGAACGTGCCGTACAAGACCAGGCCAGTCGTGCGCTCGGGATAGGTCGCGGCGAACAGCAAGCTCATCGGACCGCCCTCGCTGATCCCAAACAGCGTCGCTCGTTCCGATCCAGCCGCGTCCAAGACCGCGCGCACGTCCTCCATTCGCTGCTCGAGCGGTGGCACCCCGACAACCGGGTCGGACAACCCCGTGCCGCGCTTGTCGTGCAGGATCAATCGGCCGACCGACGCGAGCCGACGAATAAACGCCACGAAGAAGGGGTCGGTCCAGCCGAGGTCGAGATGCGACACGAAACCGGGCACCATCAGGATGTCGATCGGACCGTCGCCCACGACCTGATAGGCGATATTCACATCTCCGTTCCGGGCATAGCGCGTCTTGGGCGGCATCGATGCCCATGTTCTCACGAAAGATCCAGGAAGCGGCCGCAAACAGGTTCCCGACAGCTCCTGACGCTCCGGATCGACGACCGCGAGCCCTAGAGCCGGCGGTCTGGGACGCGTGGCGATGGGTCACCGGGCGTCGTTATGGGATGCTGCGCCGATTCTTCGGATGCGTTCGGCGTCTTGCGCGCGACCGTCATCGGAGTGTGCAATGGAAGAGTGATTGACGTGGGAACCGGAGGCGCGTGGGCGCGGTAGTCGGTTGACTCGGTCCGGTCTGCTCCATCCGGTCGGTCGTCGCTCGAAGTTGGTGTGATGGCGGTGGTTGGGCGTGCCGTCTAGGTTCTGGTTTATGGCGACGGTCACAGTGTCGGTGTTGTTTACGGATCTGGTGGGTTCGACCGAGTTCAGTCACCGGGTTGGGCCTGAGACGGCCGATGACACTCGTCGCGAGTACTTCGGCCTGCTGCGGACTGCGTTCAGTGCGCATGGCGGCGCGGAGGTCAAGACCGGCGGCGATGGCCTGATGGTGGTGTTCGGCGCGGCTGCTGATGCCCTAGCCGGCGCGGTCGCCGCGCAGCAGGCGATTGAGTTGCGCAACCGCCGCGCTGACACGCCCTTGGCGATGCGGGTCGGCGTGAGTGCTGGCGACGCGGCGCTGGAGGAGGGTGATTACTTCGGTATGCCGGTGGTGGAGGCCGCGCGACTGTGCGCTGCGGCGGTTGGTGGGCAGATCCTGGCCTCAGACTTGGTGCGGGCGCTCGCCGGATCGCGTGGCGGGCACGACTTCCGTGCCCTCGGTGAGCGGCCACTCAAGGGAGTACCAGATCCGGTTGGGGTGGTCGAGGTCGGTTGGACGACGCAACATGGTGTCGGCGAGCTCCCGGCTCGGCTTGCCGTCGAGCTGGAACGCGGGCCGCTGTTTGTGGGACGGGTCGACGAGCTCGAGCGGCTGCGCGACGCATGGAAACGCGCGGTGAGCGGATCGCGCCAGGCGCTGATGCTCGTGGGTGAGCCCGGGATCGGCAAGACCCGACTCGCGGCTCAACTCGCCGCTGAGGTTCACGCCGCGGGTTGTTGGGTGCTCTACGGCCGTAGTGACGAGGTGACCGGTCTGCCGTACCAGGTGTTCGTGGAGGGTCTCGCCCGTGTTGTGGCCGATGCCCCGCTGGACGTGTTGCGTCTGGCGGTCGACCGCGGCGGGTCCGACGTTGGGCGGATCGCGCCGGGCCTGAAGGAGCGTCTTTCTGGGTTGGCGGAGCCGCCGCGTCTGGACGCCGAGTCGGAGCGGTATCGGTTGTTCGAGGCGGTCGCCGCGCTGTTGGCTGCACTTGCAGCGTCCACGCCGGTTCTGATCGTTTTGGACGATCTGCATTGGGGTGACGAGTCGTCGCTGTTGCTCTTTCGGCATCTCCTGCGCAAGGTGGACCTCGGACCAGTCGCCGTGGTCGCGACGTACCGGGATACGGATCTTGGTCGTACCCATCCGCTCGCAGCGATGCTTCCCGATCTGTTGCGCGAACCCGATGTTACGCGGATCGCACTGGACGGTCTCACGCTGGATGAAGTCGCGACGCTCGCGACTGACGCCGGGGCATCAGGTCTCGCGTCGCGCATTCACGACGAGACTCGAGGCAACCCGCTGTTCGTGCGGGAGGTCCTGCTTGGGCTCGACGGCGACCCGGTCGAGCGCGTCCCCGAAGGGGTCCGCGAGGCGGTTGGGCGACGATTGAGCCGACTTTCGGAAACGGCTAACCGCGTGTTAGGGATCGCCGCAGTGGAGGGCCGCGACTTCACGTTGCCCATCGTGGGCATGGTCACCGGGCTCGACGACAACGCGCTCGTCGATGCCATCGACGAAGCCTCAGACGCGGGGATGGTGACCGAGGTGCCCGGCACCGTCGACACCTACACGTTCACTCATGCGCTGGTCCGCAGCACCCTCTATGAGGAACTCAGCGCGAGCCGGCGCGTGCGGCTGCACCGCCAGGTCGGTGAGGCTCTCGAGACGGTCGCGCCCGCCGATCTGGTCGCCTTGTCGCACCACTTTCTCCAGGCGGCCCCGACCGGCGTGTCGGACAAGGCCATCGCGTACGCGCGTGGCGCTGCGGCTCAAGCGTCCGATCATCTCGCTTTCGAGGAAGCCGCGCGGCTCTACGCCAGTGCTTGTGCCTGCTTGGACGACTCGGGAAGACACGACCCGGGCTTGCGCTGCGAGTTGCTGACCGGCGAGGGCGACGCACTGATGCGGGGCGGTAATCCCGAAGGGGCCCGTGCGGCACTGCGGGAGGCTGCGACTCTGGCACGAGAGCTTCGCGACGGGCCCCGCCTCGCCACCATCGCGTTCGCGCTCGCGGGGTTCGGGACAAGCGTCGTGGAAAGCGCAACCACCGAGCAACTGACACTCCTCGACGACGCATTGGCGTTGGTCGGCGACGACGACCAGACGCTTCGCGCCCGACTCCTCGCCCGACGGGCGACCTGGAAGGTGTATCTCCTCGACCGGGAGGCTCGCGTCGCGCTCGCACACGACGCCTTAACGGTGGCGCGCGCCACCGGAGACGATTCCGCTGTCGGCGAGGCGCTGGTCGCAATGCTGTACGCGCTTCTCGGTCCCAACGACGCGGTTGCAGCCATCGCCGCCGCAACCGAGCTTCACGAGCTGTCCCGCCGAGTCGGTGACCGCGAGAAGGAGTTCCTCGCCCTCTTACTTCTTGCGTCTGCGTACTGGCTGCTCGGACGCTACGAGGAAGCTCGTAGCACCGAAGCCGAGTTCCTCACCCTTGCCGACGAGCTCCGCCACCCGTTCGCGGTGGTCTACGCCACGGCTTCACGCCAACGCGAGGCCTATGTCCGTGGAGACCTCGACGAAGCCGAGCGCCTGCTCGCGCAGCTGTGGTCAATGGCCGACCGCGCCGGCTTCGACGCCGAGACTGCTCTCGCATTTGGGGCGGCCGGGGCGTTGGGCCTCGCCCATCTACGAGAGGACCACGAGCAGACCATCGCGGTCGGAGAGGCGTTTCCCGACGCGGGGGTCTTCGCACCAATACGGCATCCGGTCCTGGCATGGGCGTACGCCATGGCGGGCCGACTCGAAGAGGCGCACCGCGAACTGGACCTCGCCGCCGCGGCCAACCTCGACGACCTCCTCGACGACCAGGTCTTCGTGGGCGCCGCGGTCGCGCGGGCCGGCGCCTGCACCTTGCTCCACGACGCAAGCCACGCCGGGCGCCTCTATGACCGACTGGCGCACTACGCGTCGCTCGACTGCACGTTCGAGACCATCGCGTACCAGGGCTCGATGGAGTTTTGGCTCGGCCTGCTGGCGACGACCATGGACAGACCCGAACTCGCCGTCGGGCACCTCGAGGTTGCAGTTGCACGCCACGAGAAGCGCGCCGCGCCGCCGTGGGTCGCCCTGGCACAAGCACACCTTGCCCTGGCCCTGGAAGCGCGACAAGCCCCAGGCGACGCCGAACGCGCCGCGGGTCTCAAGGAACGCGCAACTGCCACCAGCGAACGTCTCAACATGCGATCTCGATGGATCTCCCGGTGACCGCCCACCGATACCCCTCCAACCTACCGCCCGTGGCGCCGACGTAAGCGACGAGCCGTGTCCTTCGTCGGGGGGGGGGGGG
>CAXMLR010000125.1:0-11671 GCA_964194275.1 uncultured Solirubrobacterales bacterium | reverse complement strand
CGACTATGGTGATCGTCGCGCCGAGAATCGCGCTCGACTTTCCCTCGGCGGAAGGGGTGGGCATCCGCCGATGGGACAAACGTTCGCGGTTGCGCCACAGCAGCGCGGAGGCGGCCACCATGGCTACGCCGACCACGATTTCGATCACCTGACGGTCCTCGGCGTCAGGCTTCGGGACCAGTGAGAGCAGCAGCTGTCCCGGTCCCAGCGCTACCAGTGCACCGCCGATGAAATAGACGACGAGCACGCCGAGCGTGAACTGAATCAGACGAGAACGCGCGTGCTCGCCCGTCGCCAGGTAGAGCGCGGGAGCGATCGTGGTTGGGTTCAGCGAGTCGGCCAGCCCGATCGAGACGACCAGGCCTATGAGTCGGAGCATCAGGCGGGATTCTCTCCGGATGGGCGCATCGGGAAGCGCGCCCGGGGGGTCAGATTTCGCCCAGGGCCTCCTGGGCGGCCCGCTCGCCGGAGCGAATCGCGCCGTCCATGTAGCCATTCCAGTAGTCGGACGTCTCGGCTCCGGCCCAGTGGATCCTGCCGATTGGAGCGCGAATCGCCGTTCCGTAGTCGGTCAGCACTCCGGGTGGGGTGAAGCCGACGTAGCAACCGCGGGTCCACGGCTCCGTGGACCAGTTCATCTCGATGTAATCGGTCGGGTTCGCAGCCCGGCGCCCGAAGTACCGGACGAAGCATTCCAGCGCTCGCCTGCGCCGCTCCGCGGCCGACAACCCGGCGAACACGCGGGCATCGTGGCCCTCGACGAAGCCGAGCAGGACCCCCGGCGATCCGTCCGGCGGCGAGTTGTCGAAGGTGATCTTGATCGGCCCCGTGTCACTCGTGACCTGTCCCGCCAGACCTTCGGCGCGCCAGAACGGGCGCGGGTATACGGCCTCGACCTTGATCGCCGAGCCTTGGGGGAAGCGCTGTAACAACTGCGCGCGCGCGGCGGGCAGGTCCGGCTCGTAGCGAATCAGTCCGGTCAGCGCCGGGGGTCCGGTGACGATCACCGCTCGGCCGTTGACGGTGAGCTGGTCCGTGTAAATCGTGACCTTCTGGCCATGCTGACTGATCCGCCGCACCGGCTGGGAGAGTCGGACGCGCCGGCCCAGCGCCTCCGCCATGCGGATCGAGATCAGCTGAGAGCCTCCGACGAAACGACTCTCCTGGGCTCCGCCGGCGGTGTTGATCAGGCGCTCGAAGGTTCCCGGAGTGCGCTCGTTACCGGCCGAGTGGATGTAGAACAGGACGTGCAGCAGCGAGATGTCCCGCGGCTCGCACGCGAACACCGCCTCTATCGCGAGATCGAGCAGGCTGTTCGCGCCTGAGCCGAGCGCGTTGGCGCGCTTGAACGTCTCAAACGTCTGGCCGTCCCATTCCCACGCGTTCGGAGCCGTCCACGGCGCGCTCACCGGGACGGTCGCGGCCATCGAGTCGAGCTTTACCAGAACGAGCTCGATCTGGAGCGCGGCGGTCAGGTCGGGAGGAACGGCGCCGAATGGGCCGGTCGGCGTGTAGGGCGTCAGCTTTCCCGCCTCATAGAACAGATAGTTGCCGTTGTTGTAGGTCTTGTAGGTGGCCACGCCGACCTCTCGGGCCAGCGCGGCGAGATGATCCTGAGTCGGGCCGATCCATTGACCGCCGACCTCCACCACCTTGCCCGCACTGAGCGGATGGTTGAGCGTTCGCCCGCCGACGCGGTCGCGTGCCTCCAGCACGATCACCGAGCGTCCAGCGGCGACGATCTTGCGAGCGGCCATCAGACCTGAGAGTCCAGCTCCAACCACCACCACGTCGGCCGAGAGGGCACGAGGCGCGGGCCTGCGGCGCCGGGCCTGCGCCGCAGCTGGTGGCAGCGCGGCCGCGCCGGCCGCGGTGGCCGCGCCTCCGATCAACGTCCGTCGTGAGATTCGGGTGGCGGGAATGAGGAACTCCTTCCGGGAGTGGGAGTCGACATTCTGGCGGTGCGGCGGGCAATCTGCCAGGCTCTGGGTCTGTTGGAGCAACGTCGGCGCATAGGGTGCATGGTTGCTGCCGTTCTCACGGGGGCGATCCTGCTCGGCGGGGCGGGCGGCGCGGTCGCTCACCAGGGCTGCGATCAAGCCGATGCGGGACCGAGCACGGCGCCGGTGGTGTCGTCGGACCCCCACCCGGGCGCCCCCCGGATCTTCGCCGTGCAGTACCGCCAAGAGGCTGACAACGTCGTCAGCTACGGGACATTTCGGGCGGCGATCGATTGCCTGCTGCGACGCTACGTGCTGCCCCACCTGGCCACCGGGCGCCCCAACGTGGTCGTGTTCAATGAGGACATCGGGCTGGCCGCGCTGGCCACCGGCTCGCGCGGGGCGCTGGCGCGCCAGCTGTTCGCTCGACGGGGTGCGATCGGATGCGAGCCACAGGGCCAGCCATGCGGGACGCTCGGAGCGTTGTCGCTGCTGAGCGCTGCGTACGCGGTGCCGCTGGGCGCCTACCACCTCAGGTTCCTAAACCTGGGCGGATTGAGCCAGACCTTCGTGGCCGCGACGGACACGCTCGTGCGCAGCTTCATGGGCACGTTCTCGGCCCTGGCCAAGCGCTACGGCATCTACATGATCGGCTCGACCGACGCGGCACCGTTCAGGCAGTCAAGTGATCCCGCCGAGCTGGCGCTGTTCAGCGACCCGGATCTGACTCCGCGGCCGTCCTCGGTGTACGTCGCAACCTCACCCGCCGTCCACAACGAAGCGCTGATCTGGGGGCCGCGGGACGTCCGGGCGACCGGCCCCGACGTTCTGCGCAACGTGGTCGCCTCGAACCTGAAGGTGCCGCTGACGCCGCTGGAGACGTTGGTCGGCCTCGTGCCCGGACCCTCACGCGGACCGGCAGCGAGCGCGAATCTGCGCCCGTACAGGCTCCCAGGCACCCGGGCCCGGCTGGGGATCGCCACCAGCCTGCCCGCCTTCGTCTACGGGACCCCGCCACCGGGGGTCGATCCGTGCAGCGACACCTCGCTGTACTACATGCGCTGCCTGGATCGTCTCGGGGCAAACATCGTGATTCAGGACGAGGCCAACCCCGGGCGATGGACGGGTCCGGACGGCAACGGGATCGAACAGTGGCAGCCGCTCTCCTGGATGAGCTCGACCTACCGGACGACGGACGACCCGAGCGTGCATTTCGCCTACAACGTCACCGCCATGATGGTCGGCAACCTGACCGATCTGGTGTTCGACGGGCAGAGCGCGATCACTCAGCGAGGATCGGCCCGGGGGGCTGGCTGTAACTACATCGGCAACCGGGACTTCGTGGCCGGGGAGGACCAACCCTCGCTGCGCCGATACGCGGGACGCAAGCGATCGTTCCTGGCGATCGCCCCATGGGTGGTGGGCGATCGCTCACGAGCTGCGCTGCGGTCGGTCGGTGCCCAGCTGGCCCCGGGCTCCGGTTCGCCACGGGAGGACTTCTACCTCCAGACCGCGCTGATCGCCGACCTTCCGCTGCCGGTCGACCATCACCGCACCGGCTGCGCCCGCCCCGCCCGCTGAGCCAGACGACGCGGCGCGGCGCGGCGATCAGGCGAAGTGCAACTCCTCGCCCTCGTCCTCGGAAACGGGGCGCTCGCAGCTCGGGCACCACCACCGCGCCTCCATCGGGGTCCCGCACACCGCGTGGCGGGGAGCCGCCGAGTCCTCGGCGTTGCGCGCGCCCCATCCCGCCAGCAGGCGCAGCGCACCCGCCAGCTCGCGTCCGCCTGCGCTCAGCTCGTAGACGAAGCGCGGAGGACGCTCGGAGTACGCCCGCGTCACCACGAGCGTGTTGCGCTCGAGCTGGCGAAGTCGTTGCGTGAGCACGTTGGGAGCGATGCCCGGCACATCCTCGAGCAGCTCGCCGAAGCGTCGCGGGCCATCGAGCAGCGCGGCCACCAACAGCAGCGTCCAGCGGTCTCCCACCGTGGCCAGCGCGTCGGCCAGGGCTGACCGTCCGTCGTCCGAGGCGTGGGGTTCGAAGGGTTCGGACGAGCTCACAGCAGAAGAGATCGTACGGGTCAGCATCCTGCGCTAGAGTAGCGACTTGCAATTCACAAGTAACTAGGAGGACGGATGGCTCTACTGGAAGAAATCGAAACCGGGCTGCAGCAGGCGGCGAGCCGGCCCGGGGACGCGGTCGTCGGACTTGGACGCGGGTGGGGGGTCGGCTCGGGGTTCGTGTTCGCGCCGGGACGGGTGCTCACGAGTGCCCACAACCTCCGTCACGAGGAGGTCACGGTCAGCTTCAGCGACGGTCGCAGCGAGACCGGACGCGTGGCCGGCTCCGATCCCGACCTGGACGTGGCGGTGATCGACGTCGACACCGGCGACATTCAGCCCGTCGACTGGCCGCCTGAGCAGCAGGCGCCGGCGATCGGTCAAGCAGTCTTCGCTCTCGGCAACCCCGGCGGTCGCGGACTGCGCGTCACCCCCGGATTCATCTCCTCGGCCGCCCGCAGCTTCCGCGGCCCGCGCGGGCGCCGGATCACCGGCGCGATCGAGCACACGGCTCCGCTGCCCCGCGGGTCCTCAGGCGGGCCTGTGATCGACGTGAGCGGCGGCTTGCTCGGAATCAACTCGGTCCGAGTCGACGGGGGCTTGATCCTCGCCGTGCCGGCCGACTCAGCCTTGCGCGAGCGGGTCGACGGGCTCGCCCGGGGCGAAGCGCCAAGGCGGCTGCGCCTCGGCGTGGCGATCGCGCCGCCCCGCGTCGCCCGCCGCCTGCGTCGAGCCGTCGGCCTGCCCGAGCGCGACGGCGTTCTGGTCCGGGCAGTTGAGGAGGGCAGCGCGGCCGACCGCGCCGGTCTGCTGCGTGGCGACCTGCTCGTTCAGGCCGGTGGACGGCCGCTGGACCGGGTCGATGCGCTCTACGAGGCACTCGACGGCGCGCGCGAGCAGGGACGCCTGGAGCTCGGAATCGTCCGCGGCACCGACGAGCAGGCGCTCACAGTCGAGTTCTGAGGTGGCTGCCCACGCTGACATCCGGGAGGCCGGCGTCGAGCTGCGCGAGTCCGAGGCCCTCGACGCCTACTCGCGCGTGGTCGTCGATGTCGCCGAGCGCCTCGCTCCCTCGGTCGCGAATCTCCGTGTGACGCGGCGAGGGCGTGGAGGGCAGGTCCCCGCTGGTGCCGGGAGTGCGGTGGCGCTCACGCCCGATGGCTTCATGCTCACCTCAGCCCACGTCGTCGCTGGTCCGGGCCGCACAGGCCGGGCGGCGTTCGTCGACGGACGCGAGCTGCGCTTTCAGGTCGTGGGCCTTGACCGGCTGTCGGATCTCGCCGTGCTCCGTGCTGATGGCGGCGATTTGACTCCCGCCATCCTGGGCGAGGCAGAGCACCTCCGCGTCGGCCAGCTCGTGGTGGCGATCGGCAATCCGAACGGATTCGCCGGCTCGGTCACCGCGGGCGTGGTGTCGGCGCTCGGCCGCTCGCTTCCGGCCCGGGCGGGGCGGACCGTGCGCTACATCGACAACGTCATCCAGACCGATGCCGCTTTGAATCCGGGCAACTCGGGTGGAGCGCTGGTCGACAGCTCGGCGCAGGTCGTAGGGGTGAACACCGCGGTGGCGGGGGTCGGGCTGGGGCTGGCTGTGCCGGTCAACGCCGCCACGCGCCAGATCATCGCGGCGCTGATGCAGCACGGCCGCGTCCGCCGCGCCTACATCGGGATCGCGGGCGGACCGCGCCCCCTTCCGCCGCACGCGCGGGCGAGGGTGGGCCGCGCGACGGGCGTCGAGATCATCGAGGTCGCCCCGGGGAGCCCGGCCGCGCGGGCCGGGCTGCGCGCCGAGGATCTGATCGTGGAGCTGGGCACAAGCACCGTCGAGCGCGTCGACGACATCCAGCGCTTGATGGGCCAGGAGGCGATCGGGCGGCCGCTCACCGTGCGGTTGATGCGCGGGGACAGATGGCTCGAGCTCGAGCTCTCGCCCGTGGAGCTCTCCGAATAGCTACACTCGAACTCGGCGCCCGGCGGCGTTCGTTGACACGCCCGCAGCCAGTGCCGAAGTTCTGATCAACACCCGTACGGGAAGCGCTTAGATGGCCCGTGGAGACGTCCGGATCGCCGCCACTCTCGCATGCGAAGAGTGCAAGCGCCGGAACTACCAAACGAATAAGAGCAAGCGGAACAATCCGGAGCGACTCCAGCTGCGCAAGTACTGCCGCTGGTGTAAGTCCCACACGGCGCACCGCGAAACGCGCTAGCTGGCCGGAGGGATCCGTGGCTCGCAACCGCAAACGAGCAAAGGAACGCCGCGCGCGCCGGCCTCAGGGTGCGCCCGTCGCGGCTTCCTCGCGGCTGGATCGTGACGCCGCGCCCGATCCGATCGAGCACGCCTCGCCGGATGTCGAGCTGGCTGAGGCGCAGATGGCGCTTGGCCGCCCCGGGCTGCCGGCGAATCCGCAGGACGCCGCGGCCGACGAGCTGCAGCTCGAGCGCGAGGCAGAGCTAGAGTCCGCGGCGGACGACGAGGAGGCCCACCCGGCCACGTCAAAGGCGGTGGGCGGCCCGCGGCCGAACACCGTCAGTCGGTTGGCGACGTTTGTGCAGGGAAGCTGGCGCGAGCTGCAACGGGTACAGTGGCCCGACCGCCGTCAGGTGATGCAGGCCACCGGGGTAGTGATCGGATTTGTGATCGTGGCCGGCGCGTTCCTCGGCGTCGCAGACTTCCTCGCTGGGAAGGTCATGAGCTACATCCTCACGGGCAACTTCAAGTAGAAGACATCGAATGTTTCGCTGGTACGTCGTAAACACATATTCAGGTCACGAGAACAAGGTCAAGCACAACCTCGAGCATCGGGTGGTGTCCTTGGGTCAGCAGCGCGCGGTTCGGCAGATCGTCGTGCCGACGGAGTCTGTGTCCGAGATGAAGGACAACCAGAAGATCACGGTCGAGAAGCGCACGATGCCCGGCTACGTGCTCGTCAACATGGACCTCAACGAGGACTCCTGGTCGCTGGTCAAGGGAACTCCCGGCGTGACCGGGTTCGTCGGGGCGTCTAACGAGCCGGTTCCGCTGACTCAGGCCGAGGTTGATCGCCTGCTCCATCAGGAGACGGCCGAGCGTCCGCGCAGCCGCGCCCAGTTCTCGATCGGCGAACAGATCAAGGTCATCTCGGGCCCCCTGTCAGACTTCTCCGGAGAGATCTCCGAGGTCAACGAAGATGCGCAGCGCCTCAAGGTGCTTGTCTCTATCTTCGGTCGTGAGACTCCGGTCGAAGTCGGCTTCGACCAAGTGAAGAAGATCTAATGGCAAAGAAAGTACTCACAGAGATCAAGCTCCAGGCCGTGGGCGGTCAGGCGAGTCCGGCTCCGCCGGTCGGCCCCGCGCTGGGTCAGCACGGCGTCAACATCATGGAGTTCGTCAAGGCGTTCAACGCCCAGACGCAGAGCGACACCGGAACGGTGATCCCGGTTGTCATCACCGTGTACGAGGATCGCTCGTTCACGTTCGTGACCAAGAGCCCTCCGGCCGCCGTGCTGATCAAGCAGGCGCTGTCGCTCGACAAGGGTTCCTCGGAACCCAACCGCGACAAGGTCGGCCGGATCACCCAGGATCAGCTGCGCCAGATCGCGGAGAAGAAGATGAAGGATCTGAACGCCAACGACGTGGACGCCGCCGCGAAGATCATCGCCGGCACGGCCCGGTCGATGGGAGTGGAGGTGGTCTAGGTGTCCAAGCACGGAAAGACCTACGACGACGCCAAGCAGCGTTTCGACCGCGAACGTGAGTACGACCCCGGCGAGGCGATCGCGCTGGTCAAGCAGCTGAGCCGCGTCAAGTTCAACGAGTCGGTCGAGGTGCACGTCCGCACGGGCCTGAACGTGCGCCACGCCGACGAGCAGCTGCGTGGCACGATCGCGCTGCCCAATGGCGTCGGCAAGGACGTCAAGATCGCCGTCTTTGCCCAAGGCGAAAAGGCTCGCGAGGCCGAAGAGGCCGGCGCGGACGTGGTCGGGGCCGAGGACCTGGCGGCGAAGATCCAGGAGGGCTTCGATGACTTCGACGTGGCCATCGCCACGCCCGACCTGATGCCGGTCGTCGGCCGGCTGGGTCGCATCCTCGGTCCGTCGGGCAAGATGCCCAACCCGAAAGTTGGAACCGTGACGATGGACGTCGGCCGTGCGGTCCAGGAGTCCAAGGCCGGCAAGATCGAGTACCGAACCGACCGTAACGCGATCGTCCACCTCGTGATCGGCAAGCGGGACTTCGAGGAGCAGCTGTTGCTCGAGAACTACGCGGCCGTGATCGAAGAGCTGATCCGCGCCAAGCCGTCGGCGGCCAAGGGTCGCTATCTGCGCACCGTCACCGTCGCCACGACAATGGGTCCGGGAGTCAAGGTCGACCCCTCGCGCACCCGGGACATCATCGAGGAGCCTGTACCCGCTTAGACTGACGTGAACTTCAAAGAGCCCAGCCCGAGACCTCCGGCCGCGTCAGCGTAACCCCGGAGCAGGTGGAGCCTCGAAACCCCGGGCCCCGGCCCGAATCTCGACGCCCGCCATTGTGTGGGCGTTGCTGTTAGAGAGGACCATGAACCGAGACCAGAAATCAGCAGTCGTAGATGAGATCGCCCAGCAGATCAAGGACGCCGCGGCGATCTTCGCGGTCGACTATCGCGGCCTGACGGTCACGCAGGCGGCAGATCTGCGCACACAGCTCCGCGGCGCCGACGCGAAGCTCCGGGTGGTCAAGAACTCGCTGTCCGAGCGCGCTGCGGACAAGGCGGGCGCAGAGGCTCTGAAGCCGATGCTGCAGGGACCGACGGCATTGGCGCTGGTCAATGGCGACGCTGCGGTGGCCGCCAAGGCGCTGAGTGACGCGGCCCGGGCGCTGAACATTCTCGAATTCAAGGGCGGCCTCCTCAACGGAGCCACGCTGAGCGCCGACGACGTGCGCTCGATTGCGCGGCTCCCGGCCCGGGACGTGCTGAACGCCCAGCTCGTCGGGACGATCGCGGCGCCGCTGAGCGGACTCGTGCGCGGCTTGAACGCGCTGATCGCCGGGATCGCGATCCAGCTTCAGGCGATCGCGGACCAGGGGTTGGTCAGTGGGACGGCCCCCGAGCCCGAGCCTCCGGTCGCGCCGGAGGCCGCGGCGGAACCCGAAGCTGCCCCAGAGCCCGAGGCGGCCCCAGAGCCCGAGGCGACCCCGGAGCCCGAGCCGCCGGCTGAGCAATCTGAAACCAACTCTGAAGCGGAAGCCGCGTCGGACGCGGAACCGTCCGACGCATAAGGAGGAATTATGGCCAATACACAAGAATGGATTGACGAGCTCAAGCAGATTTCGGTGCTCGAGCTCTCTGAGCGAATCAAGGCGCTCGAGGAGGCGTTTGGCGTTTCGGCGACCGCCGTGGCGGCAGCAGCCCCCGCCTCCGCCGGTGGCGGCGACGGCGCGGCCGCGGAAGCGGAGGAGCAGACCGCGTTCGACGTGATCCTGACCGCCGCCGGCGAGAAGAAGATCCAGGTGATCAAGGTGGTCCGCGCGGCCACCGGCCTCGGCCTCAAAGAGGCCAAGGCGCTCGTCGACGAGGCACCCAAGCCGGTTAAGGAGGGCGTCGACAAGGCGGAGGCCGAGAAGCTCAAGGGCGACCTCGAGGAGGCGGGCGGCAGCGTCGAGATGAAGTAGCTCGGTCATCTCCCAGCGTGAGCTTTTGAGCGGTCGCTCGCCGATGGCGGGCGACCGCTCTGCGTTAACGACCGGGGGTCTTTGGAGATTTCTGGGCCTATGCGGGAGAAATCGCCAACAACCCGGGCGCGGCGCGCGGCGTTGCGCGTGAGCCCATCCCGTCAGGCCATCCGCGCCACCCCGGGCCGCAGCACCAACCACGCCAGCGTGACCACGCACAGAGCCACCAACCCCGCGACCGGCACGCCGTCTCCCGCGACCTTGGCCAGCGCGCCGCCGGCTCCCGAGCCGGCGATCTGCCCTCCCGCCCAGGCGAGGTTGATCAGCGCCGCCGCCAGCCCCTGATCGAGGCTCCGTGCCTCGGCGGCGTCGGAGAGCATCGCCATCGCCGGGGCCCAGAACGCGCCCAGCGCCGCGGACACCGCCACCAGCACCACGCCAAGCAGCAACGCGCTGGTCGGGAGCGTGAAGCACAGCATCAGTCCAGTCGCCGCGAGCAGGCCGAAGCGCAGGGGGACAAGCCGGCCCCGCTGGTCTGACACCCTCCCGAGGATCGGGCTGATCGTGCCCTCGACGGCTGCCGCGACCAGAAAGACGGCGCCGATCGCCGCGGCTCCGGCGCCGAAGCGGTGAAGCCGGAGCGGTCCGAGCACGTTCAGCAGTCCGGACGCCACGGCCGGCAGCGCGACCAGCCACATGCCCGCCACCAGGGCGCGACTGTGGCGCGCGTCGATCAGCGCTCGGACCCCTTGGTCAGAGCCGATGTGGGAGGAGTGCAGCCGTCGGGCCCGATCGATCAGGAGCACCGCGATCACCACCACCCCGCTGAACGCAGCGCCACGGCCGACCGCACCCGCGACCGTGCCGATCACCGGCCCGAACAGAGCCCCTCCGATCGCCGCCCCCAGCGCCGAGCCCATCAGCGCGCCGCGACGCTCGGGTGGTGACTCGGCCACGATCCAGGCCAGCCCTCCGGCCCATGAGCACGCCCCGCCGAGCCCCTCAACGAACCGTGCAATGTCCAGCGCAACGGCGCCCTGAAGGAACCCGAACGCGAGGGTCGAGGCTGCGAGCAGCATCAGCCCGGCGCAAACGGTGAGCTTTGGTCCAGCGCGCGCGGCCAGCACGCCACCGGGCACCGATCCGATCAGCGTCCCGAGGGGATAGCTGGCGGTCAGCACACCGGCGGAGAGCTTTGACAGGTGCAGCTCTGCAGACAAAGCAGGCAGCAGCGGCGCGATCGCGGCGTAGAACATCGTGTCGACAAACACCACGGCGCCGACGACCAGCACCAGCTGCCGCGCGCCAGTCGAATTCTCCGAGCTCACCACGGCCGGTGACCGTAGCGGCTGGGCGCGGGAATGCCACGACGCCCCCGGCGCTTGCTCCGCGCCGGATTACCCCCTACACTGCCCGGGTCAGCCAATAGTCGTAGCCGCCCAAATCACGCGGCGCCGCGCCACATACGCGGTTGCCGAGGGCGGGGTCCGTGAGAGCTGAGCGGTCCTCCACAGGGCGCCGATGCCGTGTGCTATCTTTGCTGGTCGCGCTCCAAGTGAGTCGAGGCCTCCGTCAGCGGGAGTTTCGTCGCTCGCGGCGAGCGTCTCTCTGCCTCCCTCTCGAACGCCCGAGGAGTCGCCGTCTTGGCAACCGCTCACGCCCCCCGGACGCGCCGGAGTTTCGCGCGCCTGAACAAGGTCCTTGAAGTCCCGAATCTGATTGATATTCAGCGCAAGTCGTTCACCTGGCTGACGGATCCTGACGGCGGTGGCCTGCGGGAGACGATCGATGACATCTCTCCGATTGAGGACTACACCGGAAACCTCGCCGTGCAGTTCGGCGAGTTCACGTTCGATGAGCCCGTGGCCAACCTCGAGCAGTGCCGAGAGAAGGACCTGACCTACGCGCGGCCGCTGACGGTCACAGTGGCGTTCATCAATCGGGAAACAGGTGAAATCCGGGAGCAGTCGGTGTTCATGGGCGACTTCCCGTGGATGACCGAGCGTGGCACGTTCATCATCAACGGCACCGAGCGCGT
>CAXMLR010000124.1:0-7545 GCA_964194275.1 uncultured Solirubrobacterales bacterium | reverse complement strand
GAGCCGCACCGGGCGCCCATGGGCGATGAGGTCCTCAACCAGACGCGGATCGCGGACGACGACCGCCTCCTTCAACTCGAGATCGAAGACCACGTCGAGCACATCGGCGGCGAACGGCTGCTCAAGCGCTTCACGGGTCTGCTGCCAAGCAGCGACGCCGTCCGTAGGCCCAATCACCTCGACCAGGCGCTGAAGCTGAGCTAGCCCGAGTGCATCGCGCAGGCCGCAGCCGGCAGATGATGCCTTGCGAAGCAGCTCGCGCGATACCCAGCTCTGTCGTCGCTGCTGGGACGTGCCTGCGATCTCACAGATCTGCGCCTCGGTGAGCCTCCCTGCGTCGTCCGCTCTCGCTGGCATATTCCTCATATGATTGAACAAAGAATTGAGGAGTGCAACATCCCGGAGGGCTCCTTGCTTGCAAAGTACTTGCAAGGCCAGCGGGAGATGGACCGACTGTGCGAGGGTGCTCAACTTCGGGCGGCGGCCAACAGCGTTCTCAAGCAGTTGCCGGCCGGGCCCGTCACGCTTGTGGCCACATCCGGCGCCGGCGTTGGTCTGGCCGCCAGTTGCGCCGCGATGCGCGATCAGCCGACGACGTGGAATGCGATCAACCTCTTGATCGAGAGCCAGCGAGTCAGCGATCCCGTCGTGGTGGTCGACCCCGTTGACGCGGGCGCGGGCTGGCGGGCCGCCGTCCTTGACTGCTTCCCGAAGGCAGTGTTCGTGCAACCGACAGCAGCAGGGGGCGAGCTCGATCTCGCTGCCTAGGGCCGGTCGGATCTGTAGGTCGAGGGCGCGGGGGTGTCGACGTGCTGGCGATTCCGCATGGTCTCGACAGCACCACGTCGCGCCTGCTTTCGCCTTTGAGTGAGAAGGTGGTCACTGGTCGGTGACGTCCGGCTAGTCGGGTTGAGGCGAACGCACTCGCCCGCGCTGCCGGTCTCGCCAAGAGCAGGCGTCTCGCCGAGAGTGCCCCGATGGCGACATTGCAGCAATCTTGTGCGCGTCTACCCACCCCCGATCTCGTGCCCGGCCGCCGCTATTGCTGTCATGCTCCCCAGGTGTCCGACGCGCGTCATGGCGAGCAGCGATGAGCCCGCCGATCACCTGGAGCCACCCCTCAGTCCGGCAGCTCCTGGAGGAGTCAGGTCACTGCGATCCGTACGCGGAGATCGCGCGTCGCGCCCGCGAGATCCTGCTCGACGCGCTTGAGAACGGATGGAGTGGCCCTCCCTTTGACCCGTTGGAGCTCGCCGAACGCACCGGCGTGCACACGGTCCCTCGTGAGGACCTCGACGACGCGCGTCTGGTCTCTCCTCCCGGCGAGCAGCCGCACATCGAGTTCAACCCTCATCGTCGACCGGCGCGCGTTCGCTTCTCCGTGGCGCACGAGCTGGGACATCTGCTGTTCTCCGACCACGGGGCGCAGACGCGCTACCGCACCGAGAGCCACACGGAGCACGCACGCTCCGACGACTGGCAGCTCGAGGTGCTCTGCAACGTCGCAGCGGCGGAGATACTTATGCCAGCCGGCGCCTTCCCGTCCGCGCGCGCCGATGACCTGTCCCTGCCCCACCTCCTCGACCTGCGCGCCGAGTTCGGAGTCTCCACTGAGGCGCTCCTGCGTCGCGTGGTCAAGCTCACCGAACGGGCGGTTTGCCTCTTCGCTGCCACGCGGTTGCCGGAAGGCGGGTTCCGCATCGACTACACCGTGCCGTCGC
Organism: uncultured Solirubrobacterales bacterium; assembly: GCA_964194275.1. Taxonomy (GTDB): domain Bacteria; phylum Actinomycetota; class Thermoleophilia; order Solirubrobacterales; family Solirubrobacteraceae; genus Palsa-465. The sequence continues at coordinate 5,824 of CAXMLR010000124.1, read as the reverse complement.
GAGCCTCCGACCAACGTCTGCTGGGGGGAGCGATCATCAACTCCGAGACCGTGCTCGCGCACTGCACGGCCGTTGGATTCTCCGTCGACGACATCGAGGATTGGCCGGGAATTGAGGGCGCCGTGCGGGTCCAAGCCGTCGGCATCCCGCCTTACCCCGGGCACCGCTTCCCACGGGTCATGGGCTTGCTCCAGCCCGAGGCCGAGGCCGATCGACGCGTCCAGGGCATCCGCATCGTGCGCGGTGACGCGACGCGGCCCATGCGCGAAGGCCCGACGATCATCGCCCACATCGTCAACACCACCGCCCAACGATGGGGCGGGCATGGGTTCGCAAACGCTCTCGGACGCCGCATCCGCACGGCTCGGGAGGACTACGCCGCGTGGGCCTGCGATGCCGCGCACCGTCAACTCGGTGCGGTCCACGTCGCTGACGTCGGCGACGGACTATGGGTCGCGAGCATGGTGGCCCAGGTCGGGTACGGTCCGAGCCAACGGCCGCGGCTGCGCCTGCCCGCGCTGCGCGACTGCCTTGAGGCTCTGGCCGGCGAAGCCCGCAGTCGCGACGCGTCCGTCCACATGCCTCCCATCGGCACCGGCCAAGGGGCAACCCCCTGGCCGCGAGTGCGCGACTTGATCCTCGAGGAGCTCGTCGAACGCAACGTCGTGGTCATGGTGTACGTCTTGGAGGACGAACCGATGCCCGAGGACACACCCGATAACGGTCAACTGACGCTGGCCTAATCGCTCCTCGGCGCACGTCAGGCCCGCACCTACCGCGTTTTCCGCTGGAATCGCGCACTATCGGTGATCTGCGCGGCGTCTATGGTGCCGGTATGACGACTCGCCAGCGCATGGTCGTTGTGGTGTCCGGGCCGGTGGCCGGCGGCAAGAGCGCGCTGGCGCGCGGCCTGGAGCGACGCTTCGACGGTCTGCGGCTGTCGACGCGCGGCGTGCTCATGAGCCGCCTGGTCCCGAACGAGCCGGCCACGCGCGAGAGGTTGCAGCGCATCGGCGCCGAGTGGGACACCGAGACCGGCGGCTCGTGGGTCGCCGACCGACTGGGGCGCGACATCTGGCGAGCGCGCGAGCGCGGGCGCGAGCTCGTCATCGTCGACGCGGCTCGCATCGCCGGACAGGTCGAAGGCCTCCGGGCGGCCTTCGGCCGCGAGGTTCGACACGTCCACGTGACGGCGTCGCGCGAGACGTGCGCCGCCCGCTACGCCGGGCGCCAATCCGAGCAGGAGTTCGAGGAGGCCATCGACTACGCCAAGGTGCTCGCGGACCCGACCGAGCGTGCGGTCGACGACCTGGCCCCGCTCGCCGACATCGTCGTCGACACCGACCGTGACGTCGCCGATGACGTCCTCGTGCGCGTCGCGGCCCAGCTGGGCCTTCTCGACCGCTCGCACACGCCGTGCGTAGACGTGCTCGTCGGCGGTCAGTACGGCTCGGAGGGCAAGGGCAACATCGCCTACCACTTGGCTCCCGAATACGATCTGCTGGTCCGGGTCGGCGGCCCTAACGCCGCCCACAAGGTGCCCCTGCCCTCCGGCGACTTCACGCACTTCCAGCTCCCGTCCGGGACCCAGCACGGCGAGGCCAAGCTGCTGATTGGCCCCGGGGCGGTCCTGTCGCTCGGCGAGCTCTTTGACGAGATCGCGCGCTCGGACGTGGACAAGAACCGCCTCTCCATCGACCCGCAGGCGATGATCATCGAGGAGAGCGACAAGGAGGCCGAGGCCGAACTGCGCAAGCAGATCGCCTCGACCGCGTCCGGAGCCGGCAGCGCGACCGCACGTCGCGTTCTGCGCGGTGACGGGGTGCGCCTGGCGCGTGATGTGTCGGAGCTCGAGCCCTTTCGGCGCCCAGCGTCAGAGGTCCTCGAGACCGCCTACGCCACCGGCGCCCGCATCATGCTCGAGGGCACCCAAGGCTCCGGGCTGTCGCTCTACCACGGCCGCTACCCCTCTGTCACCTCGCGCGACACGAACGTGGCCGGGTGCCTGGCCGAAGCAGGGATCCCCCCGGCGCGGGTGCGCCGAACCATCATGGTGGTGCGCTCGTACCCCATCCGGGTCGGCGGACCGTCGGGGTACATGACGACGCCGATCACCTGGGAGGAGATCGAGCGCCGGGCCGAACTCCCGGCCGGCACGCTAAGCAAGCGCGAGCTGACCTCGAAGACCAAGACGCTCCGCCGCGTCGGCGAGTTCGAGTGGGACCTCGTGCGCAAGGCCGCACTCCTCAACGCGCCGACCGACATCGCGCTGACCTTCGCTGACTACCTCGCCGCCGAGAACCGCGAGGCGTGGCGGTTCGAGCAGCTGTCGAAGTCGTCCCTGCGCTTCATCGACGAGCTCGAGCGCGTGACCGGCGCCCGCGTGTCGCTGATCTCGGTCGGGTTCGAGCAGTACAGCCATCGCATCCTCATCGACCGGCGGTCCTGGTGAGCGGCGCGCCGGAAAGGCTGACGCGGGACACCCTCGCGCGGCGCTACCCGCGCCTGTACCACATGGCAGAGGAGGGCTCCTGGCTCTCCATCCAGAAGCATGGGCTGCTCTCGACCACCGCCCTGCTCGACCTCTTCGAGGTGCAGCCCGACCAGCGATACCCGCTCGAGGCCTGTCGCCGGCCTGAGTCCGTGCCCATCTATCACCCAGTCCACGGGACCGCCTGGATCCGCGACAACAAGCCCATCAACGAGACCGTGCTGCGGCGCACGCTCGAGGGGATGTCCGCGGAGCAGTTCTACCGGACCCTCAACGGCCGGGTCTTCTTCTGGGTCTCGACCGACCGCCTCGACCGACTCCGCACTGCGCCGCCGTATCGCAACCGCCGCCACGACATCCTCGAGCTCGACAGCGCCGCACTGCTCGAGCGACATCACAAGCGCGTCGAGCTCTCGCACCTCAACAGCGGCGCCGTGCACCCCGCCGCCAACTACCCCCGTGGAGATGGCACCTTCGCTCCCATCGAGAGCTACCTCTACAGCGAGCGCAAGCGCGTCAGCAAGGAGCCCGTGGTCGAGGTGACGGTGCTCTACGCCGTGCCCGACGCGCGCGACTTCGTGGTTGATGTGACCACGCGCTAGGCCGATATCAGGGCCGCGCCCACGGGATCTAAGAAGGAAACCGTCGCGACAAGCGGGTACGCCACAGTGCATCCGGAGGCGCACCTAACCCCCTGCTATGCCGGAGCTGCGCAAGGGAAGGCCCCTCGCCGCTACATCACAACCGGGTGCAATCGGCAGCTGCGGCTGACCCTCGCCAGCAACGCTCAAGAGCGGAGTCAGCCGCACCTTTGCGGGCGTCGCCTCCGACGTGTGGAATCGCCCAAGAGCGAGTGGCCATGTCTGCAACACGCTCCAGTTCCGTCAGCGCGGCGGTCGACCCCTGAGACGCCCACGTCGACTCGCCAAACACCGCCACCCGCGGGCTCAGAATCCACCCGTGCAAGAACCAAACAGATCATCGTCCACGAACCGCCATCACAGCGAGCCCGCAGCAAGCTGGAAATCCAGCTCCACGACCAACAGCCATGGTCTCAACCGCTTAGCTCAGCTCTTCAACCGCTCCCTTAGCACCAACCAGAAAAGCCCTACACACCACGTGCATCATTCGATGCGGAAGCGGGATCCGGCGCGTCTCCTCGCGCGCTTTAGGGGTGGGCGGCCCGTTCCGAACGTTCTCGGGGGTTGCGGTCCGATGGTCCCGGGCGTGGAGGCGCTGACGGTTTCGCCGCCGCCGCCGTTGTTTCTCGGCGAACCGGAATCTTTGAGGTGTCTGCATCGCCTAGATCGGCGTCGACCGGCGACCGATCCCGATCCAAGCGACATATCGACGGACTTAGCAGCGGTACGCCTGCCGGCTCCTCGCCGCCGACGGTCGCCCTCAAGCCACGCCAGCTGCGCGTTCAACGCCGCGGCGCGAGCCTCACTGATCGGCTCGTTCTTGTAAGACCTGGTTGCCGCTAGTTCCGAGCCGCCATCCGGTATGAGAGCGATCGATGAGGGAACGCCGCCTCTAAGCAATCTAAGAGGCCCGTCCACACCTTGCGGTGGGTCCAAAGTGTCTGTAGGCTCGGGGCAAGTCCGGCGCGAAGAGAGAGGTCCGAGATGGGAGCCGTGGCCATGAATCCTGACGTGCGTGGTCGCAACCGTTTGGCGTGCATCGCCGCCCTGGCGTGTGGTGTTCTGCTGAGTCTCGGATCCAGCGAGGCGTCCGCGGCGATTTTCTACTGCAACAGACAGGTTCCACCGCAGTACGAGTGCGGGCCACTCAACGTCTATGCGCAGGTAGCGAATACCAACCAGGCTTATGTTCCGCAGACGCCCGGATACCCGCTCTGCGAGCGCGCCACGGTCCGGTACCACGCGGCTAACGTCAGCTTCCGGTGCGGAGGCGGACCCGTCGACTCCGGTTGTGACATGCGATACAGCAACCTGTCGGCCAGCCCACTTTCGATGTACGTCATCAACAATGCTCCATCCGGCTGGTTGACCGCGTATCTGGTCGGTAAGGCGTACGAAGGCAACCCGTGCGTATAGCGAGGAGAATGATGCGTTCATCCAAGCGCTTCTTCGCGGCGATCGTCGCGGTTGCCTTTGCTGTCTGCGGCGCGGGAACCGCGATCGCGCTTTCTTCTGATGGGTCCGCCGAAGCTACGGCCACATCCGGATCCAGCGTCAGCCCTACGGGCGGCGGTGATCCCGCGGTCGCGGCCCAATTTGCCGTGCTCAGCCGCCCACAAACGAGCAGCGACATGCTTCCAGCGACCGACGCCCAAGTCCTTCAGCAAAGTCAAGCATGGGCAGATCCAATCGTCTCCGACGCGCGAAAGGTTGCCGCCAGCGATGGCCGGCCCGCCTATTTGGTGCCATCAATGACCGGAGTATGCGTCATCAACGCCAATGAGGACTTCTGCACGACCTCCCAGAAGCTTGCGGGCGCCGCGGTGGTCGACCTCTGCTCCCCAACGCTCCCATCGGGCCAACTCGAGCTGGAGTGGATTCTGCCGGATGGCGCCAGCAACGTGAGCCTCGGCATGTCGGATAACACGACCAAGACGCTCCCCAAAACCGGGTACAACGTCTACATCACGCGGCTTCCGTTCGACGGCGCGAGCCCCATACCAACAACGATCCAGTGGGATTTTACCGGCCAGCACCATTCGGTGAACACACCGATTCCCGCTAACGCTCAGGGTGAGACCTGCGCTCGCCCCAATCCCCGTCCGATCATTCCGTCGGCCTCAACGGTCACTACTGGATAGCGCCCGAGGGTTCCACCGAGCGCAGGATCCGACTGACCGACCTCGGGAAGGCGCGGGGTAGTGCGTCCTACGCCGTTGCCACTCGAACCTCAGTGAAACCGAGGATGAAAGGGCGAACGACATCCACCGCTAGACCTAGTCGTCCCATCCGATTTTCTCGGTGGACGGCTCAGTGCTACAACGATTGCACCGGAGAGTTGAGCTCGCGACCGGCCTAAGCCCGACTAGCAACTCCCCACAACCGGCGTAATAATCCTCCACCCCCGCCGCCACCTGAGCATCGAAATACTCAAGCTGCGCCTCACTCGTGCCCAACTTTCCGATCGTCAACACGGCGCGTGAGCCCCGATGAGCTGGTCGGCAGCCCAGCCCCTGGGAAAAGGCCGCGGACCCCTATCCGCGGCCGAAACCCCCGGTACACGACCGCAAAATCCAACAATCCGACCCCTCTCCCGCGGGACCGCAGCGAACCATAAAAGCCCTGCAAATACGGCTTTCTGAGCCGGTTTGCTCTCGCTACTGAAAATCGTGGTGTCCCCGGTTCGAGTCCG
>CAXMLR010000123.1:0-1808 GCA_964194275.1 uncultured Solirubrobacterales bacterium | reverse complement strand
ATGTGTATAAGAGACAGCTATTACTCGCCCGGCCGCGGGCGGATGGCCGCGCTCGCCGAGGAGGCCACCGCGATCGCCGACGAACTGCCTGATCCGGTGGCCCGCGCGCTGGCCGCGGCCGCGCGGCGGCGTGCGTTCTGGGACCCCGGGCATCTGCAGCAGCGGCTGTCAGACGCGACGGAGCTGCTGACGCTGGGGCGCGAGGCCGGCGACCTCGAGTTGGTTCTGCAAGGTCACGCCTGGCTGGTCGTCGACTTGCTCGAGCACGGCGACTCTGATGCGGTGAACGCGCAGATCGAGGCGTTCGCCGCCGGGGCCGAGCGACTGCGCCAGCCGCTGTATCTGTGGCACGCAGCCGTCTGGCGCGCGATGCAGGCGCTCTTGGCCGGCCACCTCGAGGAGGCAGACCGGCTCGCCTCGGAGGCGGCAGCCGGCGCCCCGGGGGAAACCGTCACCGCGCCGCAGTACTACGCCGCCCAGCTGCTGGCGATCCGTCGGGAGCAGGGCCGGATGGGCGAGCTCGAGCAGCCGGCCCGGGAGTTCGTCCAGCGCAACCCGGCCCGACCTACCTGGCGGGCGGCGTTGGTCACCCTGCTGTGCGAGCTCGGGCGTACCGAGGAGGCCAAGCGTGAGCTGGATGTGCTGGCTCACGAGGGCTTTGAGGACATCGAGCCGGATGGGGACTGGATGAGCGCGGTCGCCCTGCTCGCGGATTGCTGCGCCGACCTCGGCGATGCCGAGCGAGCGGAGCATCTCTACAACCTTCTGACGCCCTATCGCGACGCCAACGTGGTGATCGGTCTCGCCGTCGTATGCCTGGGGTCGGCGGCCCGGTACCTGGGGCGGCTGGCGGCGACGATGGGAAGCGAGAGAGAAGCGGCGGAGCACTTCGAGCGGGCGCTGGTGGCGGAGGCGGCGCTGAAGGCGCCGGTCTGCCTGGCCCACACCCGGCTCGAGTACGCACGGATGCTCGGTCCCGGGTCCGAGAAAGCGCGGGACCTGCTTCGTGCCAGCACCGCCACGGCGCACAAATTCGGGCTCGCGACGGTGCTGCGGCGGGCGGCGGACCTCAGCTGGCCCTAGCGCGCGGCGGGATCGCCTCCGAGCCGGGCTTGCGGTGAGCGCTACCCTCCGCCGAACCTATGTCCAAGACACTCGTCATCGCCGAGAAGCCGTCCGTGGGGCGCGACCTCGCCCGCGTCCTGCCGGGGGTGTTCACCAAGCACGAGGGATATCTCGAGGGGCCCGAACACACGGTGACGTGGGCCGTCGGGCACCTGGTTCAGCTGGCGGATCCTGACGAATACGAAGACCGGTTCAAGAAATGGCGGATGGCGGACCTCCCGATCGTGCCCGATCGCTTCAAGCTGGTCGTCCGCGATGAGCGTTCGAAAAAGCAGATGAACGTGGTCAAACGCCTGCTCGGCAGCGGCGACATCGAAAACGTCGTCAATGCCTGCGACGCCGGACGCGAGGGTGAGCTGATCTTCGCCTACCTGTACGAAAAGTCCGGCTCCAAAAAGCCGGTCCAGCGGCTGTGGCTGAACTCGATGACCACCCAGGCGATCAAGGATGCCTTCGCGGCGCTGCGTCCCGGGACCGAGCTTGCCTCGCTCGAGGCCGCCGCCCGCTCGCGCTCCGAAGCGGATTGGATTGTCGGTATGAACGCGACGCGCGCGGCGACGATCCGCCTGCGCTCCTCCTTCGACGGCGCGGTTTCGCTCGGGCGGGTACAGACGCCGACGCTGGCGATCCTGGCCCGCCGCGAGCAGGAAATCCGAGACTTCACGCCCGAGCCGTACTGGATC
>CAXMLR010000122.1:0-4238 GCA_964194275.1 uncultured Solirubrobacterales bacterium | reverse complement strand
ATCGTCACCGCCGCGGCGGCACAGGCCGCGCTTGACCTCCTGCAGGTCGACCACGAAGGACTCGACCGCCTCGATCGAGAGATCCTCCGGGCGATCTGCGAGAAGTTCGGCGGCGGCCCGGTCGGGCTCTCGACCTTAGCGGTCGCCGTGGGGGAGGAGCAGGACACGATCGAGGATGTCTACGAGCCGTATCTGCTGCAGCGCGGCCTGCTCGAGCGCACCCCGCGCGGGCGCTGCGCGACGCGGCGCGCATACGCGCACCTGAGCCTGCAGGCGCCCGGGCCGCTCGCCCTGCTGTAGGGCTACCCGCGAGTGCCGGTACGGCTCTAGCTATCCTCAGGCGCCGATGGCCCGCGAGCGTTATTTCCTCTGCCCCCACTGCGGCAACCGCTCGATGGCGACCGACCGCAACGCCGGGTTCCGGCGTGAGGCCCGCGGCTGCGAGAAGTGCGGCTTCGCCTATCTCTTCGAGCTGCTCGACGACTACTACCCTGCCCCCAACGCCGCGTTTTTCGCCTGCGACTCCGACGGGCGGATCGTCGACTGCGGTCGCGGCTCGTTCGAGTTGACCGGCCTCAAGACCGAGCAGGTGATGGGGCGCGCGGCCAACGACGTGCTGGGATTGCGCTTCGAAGACGGCACCGATCACGTCGGCACGGCGCTCGAGTGGGAGGTCCGCGTGCAGGGCAAACCGGTCGAGGTCAACGCCGAAGGCGACCTCCCCGCCAGCGCGGTGGCGGACATCTTTCCCGCCTACGACGACGACGAGGGTGGGGTCCTGCTCGTGCTGACCCCCACCAACCACCGCGAGTGAGCTGCGCCGGTAGTCCCTCCCGCCGCGACCGTGCTCACGGCGGAGACCACTAGCATCCGCAAACGCTGATGACCGATCGCCAGCGCAACGGCTTCATCCTGCTCCTCGTCGCCGGGCTCCTCCTGGCGTCACTGGTCGTCATCGCCGGCATTCCCGGCGCTGTCAAACCGGCCAAGACGCGCCTCGGGCTTGACCTCAAGGGCGGCGTCGAGCTCGTCTACCAGGGCAAGCCGACACCGCAGACCCCCGTGGTCACGCAGGAAGCGCTTACGCGCGCCGTTGACATCATGCGCCAGCGGGTCGACCAGCTCGGCGTGTCCGAGCCCTTGATCCAGACGACCGGCTCTGACCTGATCTCGGCCAGCCTGCCCGACGTGAGCAACGTCAAGCGAGCCGAGCAGCTGGTCGGCAGCACCGCCCGCCTGTACTTCTACGACTGGGAAGCCAACGCGATCACACCCAACGGCAGGAGCGTGGCCAGCCAGCTTCAGGCCCAGGATCCGAGTGCGGTCACGATCAGCCAGGGCAGCCAGACGGGCCACGGCAGCCCGGGAGCGCCCGGCTTGGGAAGCATGTCGCTCTACGACGCGGTCAAGCTGGCGGCCAAGCAGCCCACGATGGCGAGCGCCGACAACGCCCGCTTCGGTCCGCAGTACTACGTGTTCGGGGCCCCGGGTAGCCCAGCGTGCGCCACGGCGGCCAAGGACCTGGGCAAGACTCCGCTCGCCGGGTCGCACTGCCTGCTGTCCGGGCCGGCCGACACTCCCGCGGATCTACAGACCGGGATTCCGGCGGGTGTAAGCGCCGCGCAGGGTCAGCAGCTGGTCGTGCCGCGGGGAACCGTCGTGTTGCTGGCCGTTCCGGCCAACTTCGCCCATCCGACCCCGGTCAGCGATCCGAACGCGCAGTTCTACGTCCTGCGTGACCACGTCTCGCTGCTGGGCAGCGATATAACCAATCCGCAGCAGAGCACCGATCAGACTGGCAACCCCGACGTGTCGTTCGGCTTCAGCTCCCGCGGCAAGACCGAGTTCCAGGCCGTGACCGCTGCCATCGCCAAGCGCGGCAACCTGATCAGCGGGCTCAACAGCGTGCTCCGCCAGCACTTTGCGGTGGCGCTCGACAACCAGCTGATCACCGTTCCCTCGATCGACTTCAAGCTGTATCCGGACGGCATCCCCGGCGACACCGGCGCGGACATCACCGGCGGCTTCACGATCTCCACCGCGCAGGACCTGGCCACCCAGCTGCGCCTGGGGGCGCTCCCGATCCGTCTCAAGTTGATCTCGGAATCGCAGGTCTCGGCGACGCTCGGCAAGCAGGCGCTCAACCAGGGGCTGGTCGCCGGCGTGGTTGGTCTGGCACTGGTGGCGATTTTCCTGCTCATCTTCTATCGCGTGCTCGGGGTGATCGCCACCGCCGGACTGCTGGTCTACGGCATCTATTTCTACGCGCTGATCAAGCTGATCCCCATCACCTTGACGCTCCCGGGGATCGCGGGTCTGATTCTGACCATCGGGGTTGCCGCGGACGCCAACGTGGTGATCTTCGAGCGCGTCAAGGAGGAAATCCGCGCCGGGCGCTCGATCCGTCAGGGGATCATCACCGGTTATCGCAAGGGCCTGACGGCGATCATCGACGCGAACGTGGTCACGATCATGACCGCCTTCATCCTGTTCGTACTCGCCACCGCGGAGGTCAAGGGGTTTGCCTTCACGCTCGGCATCGGCACGATCGTGTCGCTGTTCACAGCCGTGATGGCCACCCAGGCGATCCTCATGACGATGGGCAACTCGCGGACGATCTCCCGTCCGTCGGCCCTCGGCGCAGGCGGCAGGCAGCGCCACTGGCGCTTCGACTTCATGGGCGCCTCGAAGTACTTCTTCTCGATGTCCGGGGTGATCCTGCTGGTCGGCGCGCTGGCCGTCGGTGGCAAGGGCCTGAACCTCGGCATCGACTTCACCTCCGGCACCCGGATCTCGGTCGGCCTCGTACACCCCGCGACGCAGCAGCAGGTGCAGTCGATCTTCAACGCAGCCGGCGCGACGAACGCGACCGTGCAGGGGGTCAGCGGCAACCCGGCGCTCGGTCCGAACGGATTCCAGATCTCCGCCAAGCAGCTGCAGCCGGACAAGGTGACGAACGTCCGTTCCGCGCTCGAGTCCCGCTTCGGGATCCTCAACAACAACAACAACTTCAACGCGAGCTCAGTCGGCCCTACATTTGGACAGACGGTGGCCAACAGCGCGGTGATCGCGATCATCGCCTCGCTGCTGGTGATCACCGCATACGTTGCGCTCCGGTTCGAGTGGAAGTTCGCGATTCCAGTGCTGATCGCCCTGATGCACGACCTCCTCATCACCAGCGGCGTCTACTCGCTGACCGGCCGGGAGGTGACGACTGCGACCGTAGCCGCGCTGCTGACGATCTTGGGCTACTCGCTCTACGACACGATCATCGTGTTCGACCGAGTGCGGGAGAACATTCCACGCATGCCGCGGGCGGCCTTCTCGCAGATCGTCAATCGCTCTATGTCCGAGGTGCTGACCCGATCGATCGCGACGACGTCCTGCACGCTGGTGCCGATCATCGCGCTGCTGGTGTTCGGGGGTGCGACCCTCCAGGATTTCGCCTTCGCCCTGCTGATCGGGGTCGCCTCCGGCGCCTACTCGTCGATCTTCATCGCCTCCCCGGTGCTGACGCACTGGAAGGAGCGGGAGCTGCTCTACCGCACCCGCCGCCAGCGGATCGAGACGGACACCGGCTCCGTGCCTGCGTACGCCACCGCGGCGGCCGACATCGAGCCCGAGTCCAAGCGGCCGCGTCGTGAGGGTCGCCTGACCACGCCCGAGGCGGAGAACGTGTCGGCGGCCGAGTTCGAGCAGATGAAACGAGACCTCGAGATCGAGCCCGAGCTCTCGAGCCGGCACACCTCGACGCTGACCAAGCGACTCGCGCGCACTGAGAAGCCGAAGGCCCAGGCACCGGCCCCTCGGCCACAACGCAAGCGGCCGCCGGAGCCTGCGACTGACGGCGAGTCTGCTCGCCCGCAGGGCGAAGCCGCTTCGGAGCCCGGCTCGCCTCCGGCACCCGCGCCCGACATCCCGGAGAATGAGGGAATGGCGCCGATGCAGCCCAAGCCGAAGCCGCCCTCGAAGTCTCGCTCGCGCAACCGCCGTCACGGGAGGCGACGCTGATGGGAATGCTCGCCTGGGTGATGATGGGCCTCGCGCTGTGGCACTTCACGATCTGGCTCCCGGACCGGTACTGGGGAGGCATCGTCGGCGCGTTCATCGGCGCCCTGATCGGCGCCGGGCTGTTTGGTCTGGTGATCAGCGGCTTTCACATCCCCGGCCGCCACGACACGCACCTCTCGACTGCCCTCGAGGCGATCCCGGGGGCGCTCATCGGGATGGCGCTGGTG
>CAXMLR010000121.1:0-1588 GCA_964194275.1 uncultured Solirubrobacterales bacterium | reverse complement strand
CCGACGAACTCGATCTCAACGCGCCTGGCCACCGGGCCGCTCGCCCGCTCGATCGAGATACACGCCCACCGCCTCCGCGACCACCGCGCTCAACGACACCCCACGAGACCGGGCGCTGGCCCGCAACCCGGCGATCAACGACGGCGCCAACCTCACCGTGAACACCGCTGTGCGCTCCGGCACCACCACCCCATCGGGCCGGGCGAGCGCCGCGTTCACATACCGACGCGCTTGACGCTCCGACAGCAGATGCTCGGCCACCAACGCCCGCACCGCATCCGCCGGCGAGCGATCGACCAACAACTCGACCGCCCGGTTGACCCGCACTGCGTACTCGTCGGCATACGCTCGTCGCACCGCCATCAGTCCCTTGAGTACTACACGTCACGGCAGACTCCTTCCGACCGGACGCCCAATCAGGAACTCAAACTCGAAGTTACCTACTGCGTTTGTGTCTCCTCGTCCATGCACAGGACGATCGCGTTCTCCGGCGGGTTCAGATACAGCCCAACGACATCGACGAGCTTCTCCTCAAACCGTGGGTCGTTAGACAGCTTGAAGGTCTGCACGCGATGGGGCTTCAAGCCGCGCGCGGACCAGATCCGCTGCACCGTCGAGGACGACACCCCAGCCCGCTTCGCCATCGTTCGGCAGCTCCAGTGCGTCTCGCCGGGCGGCGTTTCGTGCAACGTCAACCGAACAATCTCCTGGACCGTCTCGGCTGGGAGCGACGGTTTGCGGCCACGACCAGAGCGGACCGCCGAGAAGTTCTTCAGGCCCTCCTCGGAGAACCGCTCACGCCAGCTCACGACCGTCGCCGCGGAGACACCTACCTCGCTCGCGATCCGCGTGCTCGCGAAACCGTCGCCGGCCATCAACAGCACTCGGGCACGCTGCACGTCACGGTGCGGAGCGGTCCTGGATCGGATCAGCTTCTCGAGCACCGATCGTTGCTCGTCTGTCATCGCAAGCGGAGCAATAGCGCGCATTCCCCACCATAACCCACACCATCAGCTAATTGTGGGACACACCACTAGCTGGCAACCTCGGCTCCGTACGCCACCGGATCCCGCTGTTCGCCGCCGGGTGATAGCAGCAGAAGGCTCCCGTGGAGATGTCGCGATCGAGCGCGCGTCCCGCATCTTGGTCCCATTGCTCGATCCTCGCGATCGCCGCTCGGATCGCCCGGGTGACGTTGAGCCGAGCCTTCTCCGCAGCCGATGCCGCGCGCCGGTCGCGCCCGCCGAGACCGAGCGCACCGGCTAGCTGACGCACGAGCGCGTCGATCTCTTGCTGGAGAGATGCCGCCTTCTCGTAGTGGCCGAACGTCTCTGCCTGGTCGATCTCGTCGCGGAGCTGCTCTATCCGGCGGCGGTAGGCGTCCTTGCCCTCCGCGTCGATCAGTGGTCCGGCGTCACCGAGCGTTTTCCGCACGGCGCCACCGTTGGCACCCTCGGGGTCGGCCAGCTCGACCAGGTCGAGCACGTGGCGCTCGACGCCAGGATGCTCGATCAGCCCTGCGAGGTAGCGAACTCCCTTGGTGTCGCGAAGCCTGAAGCTGGCCCCGCCACGAGCGATCGTCCAGGAG
>CAXMLR010000120.1:0-3562 GCA_964194275.1 uncultured Solirubrobacterales bacterium | reverse complement strand
GCTTCCTGCTGATCGTGATGATCATGGCGATCTTCGTCTTCGCCCCGGTCGGCTTGCCGGTGTGGTGGCTGCTGGTGCTGACGCGGATCCTCGGCGTTCCGCTGATCGCCGGGCTGTCGTTCGAGGTGATCAAGTGGGCCGGCAAGAACCGGCGCCGGCGCTGGGTCCAGGTGATCATGTATCCCGGGCTGCAGCTCCAACGGCTGACCACCCGCGAGCCCGATCTCGATCAGCTGGCGGTGGCGATCGCGTCGCTGCAGGCGGTCCTCGCGGTCGAAACGCCCGGCGAGGCCTCGGCCGAGGACATGCTCGGCGTCGAGGTAGTCGCCTGACCGCTCAGCCCAGTCCTACACTCGTCGTCACGATGATTGACGACTTGGTGGGGCAGATTGAGGCCCGATTTGGGGCCCTGCAAGCGGAACTCTCCGACCCTGAGGTGATCGGCGACCGCGAGAAGTTCACCGCGGCCAGCCGCGCCTACAGCGAGCTCGAGTCGGCCGCGCGCCTGGCGGTCGAATATCGCCACGCGGTTGACGACTTCGAGGGCGCCCAAGAGCTGCTGGCCGAGGACGGAAGCGACAGCGAGCTGCGCGGGCTGCTGGAATCCTCGCGGGAGCGAATCGCGGCGATCGAGGAGGAGATCCGGCTGGCCATGGTCGAGCGCGATCCCAACGACGACAAGAACGTGATCGTCGAGATCCGGCCCGGAGCCGGCGGCGACGAGGCCGCCATCTGGGCCGGCGACCTGTACCGGATGCTGACCCGGTACGCCGAGCGCCTCGGCTTTGCGGTGGAGCCGCTGTCAATCGGCGACGGCAGCTACACATTCGCGATCAAGGGCGACGGCGCCTACTCGGTGTTCAAGTTCGAGGGCGGGACCCATCGGGTCCAGCGGGTGCCCGAGACGGAGTCCCAAGGCCGGGTGCACACATCGACCGCAACGGTGGCGGTGCTACCCGAGGTCGACGACGTCGAGGTCGAAATCGATCCTGGAGAACTGCAGGTCGACGTCTATCGCAGCTCTGGCCCCGGCGGCCAGTCGGTCAACACGACTGACTCGGCGGTGCGGATCACCCACAGGCCGACGGGCATAGTCGTCTCGATGCAGGATGAGAAGTCACAGCTCCAGAACCGCGAGCGCGCGATGCGGGTGCTGCGGGCGCGCCTCTACGAGCGAGCCCTGGCCGAGCAACGGGCCGAGCAGGCCGCGTCACGCCAGGCGCAGGTCGGAACCGGCGAGCGCGCGGAGAAGATCCGGACCTACAACTACGGCGAGAAGCGGGTCAAGGATCACCGCATCAACCTGCTCGTGCACAACCTCGACGCGATCCTGATCGGGGAACTCGACGAGCTCACCGCGGCGCTGCAGGACGACGAGAAGCGCCGGCGGCTAGAGGAGCGAGCCGTTGCCTGAGGCGGCGCTGTCCGCGCCGTCCTCGGTGGGTGCGGCGCTCTCTGCGGCCGGCGGGCGGCTGGCGCGGGCAGGGTGCGACACGCCGCGGCTCGACGCCGAGCTGCTCCTGGGCTCGGTGCTCGGCGTTGATCGTGCATGGCTGATGGTGGAGCGCGACTCGGCAGTCGACTCGGCGGCTGCTGCATTGTTCGGTGGGCTGGTGGCGCGTCGCGCCGCGCGGGAGCCGGTGGCCTACATCCTTGGCCGCCGCGCGTTTCGCCACCTGGAACTGGCCGTCGACCCGCGGGTGCTGATTCCGCGACCGGAGACCGAGCTGCTGGTGGAGGTCGGACTGACGCTGGCGTCCGGCGCGCGGGTGATCGACGTGGGAACCGGTAGCGGCGCCGTGGCGCTGGCACTGGCGCACGAGCGCCGCGACCTCTCGATCGTCGGCATCGATGTCAGCGAGGACGCGTTGAGCGTCGCACGGGCGAATGCGGCCCGCCTTGCGCTCTCGGTTGAGTTCCGCCAGGGTGACCTGGTGGCGGGCGAGCGCGGCGATGCCGTGCTGGCCAATCTGCCGTACGTGGCCACGCGGGAGAGCGACTTGCTGCCGCGCGATGTGGCTGAGTTCGAGCCCGGGCTGGCGCTGCTCGCGGGCGAGGACGGGCTCGATCAGATTCGCCGGCTGGTCGCGATGCTGGCCGGAGTCCCCCTGGTGGCGCTGGAGGTTGGTTTTGACCAGGCCGAGCGGGTTTCTGGACTGCTCACCGCAGTCGGGTATGCCTCGGTGGACCGACTGCGGGACCTGGCCGGCCACGAACGAGTGGTGCTCGCGCGCCGGTGAGCGGAGGTTCGGACTCGCTGGCCTTCGAGCGCTGCCTGGCGGTGGGTGGCGTGGCCCTGTTCCCTGCCGACACCGTGTACGGACTGGCCTGCGATCCGAGCGAGCGGCTCTCGGTCGAGCGGCTCTACCGGCTCAAACAACGGCCGCTTAGCAAACCGTCCGCGGTGATGTTCTTCGATCTCGGCTTGGCGTCCGCCGCGCTGCCTGAGCTTGGCGAGCGAACCCGACATGCGATGAGTCATCTGCTCCCGGGGCCACTGACGTTGCTGCTTCCGAACCCAGATGAGCGGTTTCCGCTGGCCTGCGGTGAGGATCCGACGACCCTCGGTCTGCGGGTACCGCGCGTGGAGCGGTTGGCTGGTGTCCGCTGGCCGGTGCTGCAGTCGAGCGCCAACCTTGCCGGTGGGCCGGATCCGCGACGCGTCTCGGACGTACCGGAGGTGCTGCGGCGGGGCGTGGATCTGGTCTTGGACGGCGGGGAGCTTCCGGGCCTGTCTTCGACCGTGTTGGATCTGCGTCGGTTCGAGGACCAGGGCGAGTGGTCGGTGATCAGGCCGGGGGCCGTGAGTGACGCTGAGGTGGCCGGCGCCCTCCAGTGGCAGTTCCACTTCGATCCTGACACATACGACGCGATGATCCACGCGGATATACCTGCTTATGACCGCTTTCAGGAGGAGCTGGCGCTCGCCACGGGGGCGGGGGGGAGGCGGATCCTCGAGCTCGGCACAGGAACCGGGGAAACGGCCGCGCGGTTGCTCACGACTCATCCCGACGCGGTCCTGGTCGGCCTCGATGTGAGCGGGCCGATGCTCGCTGCCGCGCGGGCGCGACTGCCCTCCGCTCGCGTGGAGCTGCGGATGGGGGAACTTCAGGGAGTGCTGCCGGATGGACCGTTCGATCTGGTGGCCAGCGCGCTCTGCGTGCACCATCTCGACGGACCGGAGAAGGCTGACCTGTTCAAGCGCGTGGCCCGAGTGCTGGCGCCGGGCGGTCGCTTCGTGATTGCGGACGTCGTCGTTCCGCCTGATCCAGCGCACGCGCGCGTCTCGCTGACCCCGGGCTACGACAAGCCGAGTCCGGTGGCTGATCAGCTGCGATGGCTGCAGGATGCTGGTTTCACCGCGGAGGCCACCTGGACGCGCGGGGACCTGGCCGTGATCCGGGCCGACCTCTCCGGTTGACCGACCGGGTTGCCCATCACCGGCGCTGGTATCGTCGCGTCCATGGCCGCCGAGCTCCCGCCGGACTTCTTCAATCGCCCGTTGGCCGAAGTGGATCCTGAGATCGCGGAGGTGCTGGCGCTCGAGCTCGAGCGCCAGCAC
>CAXMLR010000119.1:0-12132 GCA_964194275.1 uncultured Solirubrobacterales bacterium | reverse complement strand
GCAACGGCGCCGGCAAGACGACGCTTCTTCGGTTGCTCGCCGGCGTCACGCAGCCGACTTCCGGGCGGGTACTCGTCAGCGGACGCATCGCGCCGTTGATCAGCGTCGGCGTCGGCTTTCACCAGGAGATGTCGGGCCGGGAGAACGTGTACGTCAACGGCATGCTGCTCGGGCTCTCCCGCCGGGAAATCGAGGCTCGGTTCGATGAGATCGTCGCGTTCGCCGAGCTTGAGAAGTTCATCGATACGCCGGTCAAGTTCTATTCCTCCGGGATGTTCATGAGGCTTGGCTTCGCGGTCGCCGTATGCGCCGATCCTGAAGTGCTGCTCGTGGACGAGGTGCTGGCTGTCGGCGACGTGGAGTTCCAACTCAGATGCTTCGAGCGGATGCGCGAGATTCAGTCGCGGGGGACCACCATCGTGCTGGTCAGCCACTCGACCCACGCTATCCGGCTCATGTGCCCGAGAACGGTGCTGATTGCGGACGGGCGGGTCGCGTTCGACGGCGACACGCCGCAGGCGATCAATCTACTCCACCAGAACCTATCCGCACGTCGGCGCGCCGCGGACGGGCAGGAGGCGGTCCAGCCGGTTGTCGTGCTCGACCGGGCGCTCGTCGGACCAGACGGCCCCACCTTTCATCCCCGTCTCGACGAGCCCGTCACCTATCGTGCACGTGTGCGCTTCCAACGGCCGGTAGACGGCCCACAGGTTTCCTTCACCGTATTTACCGGGGCCGGCTCCGTGATTTACGGGCTGCGCACCTTCGCCGGAGCATGGCGGCGGTTTGAAGCGGGCGAGGAGGCCGACGTGGAAATCCCTTTCCAGCCTCGATTCGGCGGGGACACCTACCGCCTGACGATGGAGGTCCTCGACCGGACCGGCGAGCAGCTGTACACCGACCACGATGGACTGCTCGTATACGTGGCCCCGCGCCCCGGAGCCATCGGAAATGTCGACCTCGATGCGGCAATCTTGGTCGAGGGCAGGAACCTCACCGAGGGAGTCGACTTGCTCATGGACGGGCGGGTTGTGAGCACTCCTGACGCATCCGGGCCGGCACGTGGTCGCAACCATCGCACAATAGGGTCGAGCACGTGAAGAACGGCGATCGCCTGCTGCGCCCGCGCAGGCCATCGTGGCACGCGCTTGCGCAGGGGGTCCGCGAGCGCCGTTTCATGATGAAGGTGGCAGGGCAGACGATCCGTGACCTCACTCCTCCGCCGCCGTCGTCCTTTGCGTCCTTCGGCACGGACTCGGTGATCGTCCCGCCTGCGCGCGTGGCGGGCGCGCAGCATGTGCACATCGGCGAGGGCGTGGTGATCCTCGAGCATGCCTGGCTGTCGGTTGTCACGGCGATCGAAGCGATCACACCGAGGCTGGTCATCGGCGACGGCACCCGGATCGGCCGGATGGCGACGATTGCGTGCATCGACGAGGTCGAGATCGGTCCTCATGTGCTCACAGCTGATCGGGTGTTCATCGGCGACACGTACCACGGCTACCAAGACGCGACGCTCCCGGTTATCGCGCAGCCCGCGTCACCCCCCCGGAAAGTCACGATCGAACGCGGCGCATTCCTCGGCGTGGGGGCGATCGTCCTCGTCGGCGTGACCGTTGGGGAGGGCGCGTACGTTGGCGCCGGTGCCGTCGTCACCCAAGATGTCCCACCGCGCAGCGTGGTCGTCGGCAATCCCGCTCGGGTGATTCGACAATACGATCACGGGTCTAATGCCTGGCGACGGGTCGACGCGTCTACCGTTGGGGCGAGCTGAGCGGTGACCGAGCCCGTGCTTGTCTCTCTCCGGGCCCGCGCCACGCACAAGGCGCGCCCGGTCGTCCTCAAGGGACTTCGGCGGTTGGCGCGGACGCCCATTGTCGAGCGGCCGTTCCGCAGCCTGTGGTTCGAGCACGACCTCTGCCTGCACTTGCTTCCTGACCGCTTGCGTCTTCAGCGCGTCCCGCTGTCCTCGCTGTTCCCGGGCGCCGACTCGGTGGGCATCACGGTGGACGTTCTTCCGGAAGGCGGGTGGAGCACCAATCTTGTCGATCTGGTCTTACTGCTCAAGATCGTTCGCCTCACTTCGCCGAGGCGCGTCCTGGAGCTCGGCAGCTACCGCGGCACGACGGCGGCATACCTTGCCCGCACCGTGCCGGAAGGAGGCGCGGTCGTCGCGATCGACATCGACCCGTCCCACGGGTCGATGTATCGAGGCACCGAGCTGGAGTCCCGAATCGAGCGTCGTGTCGGCTCGATCGGTCCCGGGCTGTTCGTGCACGATCCCCCCGGCAGCTACGACCTCGTGTTCGTGGATGCGAGCCACAAGTACGAGGACGTTCGGCGCGACACCGAGATCGCCCTCTCGCTGGTCGCTTCCGACGGCCACGTCGTCTGGCACGACTACAGCAACTTCGGCTACTTCAACGGCGGCTGCGAGGTCCCGGAGGTGCTTCACGATCTCGCCAGGACCAAGCCTGTCGTCCACCTGGAGGGCTCCGCGCTCGCGCTGCATTCCCCTGCCTGGCCGGGAACTCACCTGTCGTCGTAGGCGGGCCAACCCCACTCGCAGTTCCGCCCACGGTCCGGTCACCCAGGCGCAACAACGCATACCGTGTCTACTATTAGCCGTCGATGTCGATCGCAGCCACCCCGTTCCTGCTCGATCCCGCCGTACTAGAGCGTCTTGCCGAGGCGAGAGCCGACGCCTACCGCTCGGCGACACCGTATCCCCACCTGGTGGTCGACGGTCTGATTCCGGCGGAGATCATCCGCGCCTGCGCCGCGGAGTTCCCGTCGACAGATGACCCCATTTGGGATCACTACCACGACGACGGGCGAACCAGGAAGGTCGCGTCGTCGGATGAGGGTCGAATGGGTCCGGTTACCCGCCAGCTGATCGCTCAGTTCAGCGGGCCGACCATGATCCGCTTCCTCGAGCGGCTGACGGGGATCCAAGCGCTGGTTCCCGATCCGGGACTGCTCGGCGGCGGCATGCATCAGCTCGAGCCTGGCGGCTTCCTGGACATCCACGCCGACTTCAACCGGCACGTGATTCTCGAGCTTGATCGGCGCCTGAATGTGCTGCTCTACCTCAACGAGGGCTGGCAGGAGGATTGGGGGGGGCAGTTCGAGATGTGGGACGAGGAGATGGAGCGGTGCCGCGAATCCCTCCTTCCGATCGCCGGGCGCCTCGTTTGCTTCAGCACGACGAGCAAGTCCTTCCACGGCAATCCGCGCCCGGTGGCCTGCCCGTCCGGCATGGCTCGCCGTTCGCTGGCGTTCTACTACTACACGAACGGCCGGCCCGACGAGGAGCGCGCACCGGCCCACACGACTCTGTACCAGCGACCGGGGCAGGCGCCAGGCGCCAAGGCGAATGGGCGTCGCCATGAGCGTGCGCGTGCGCTGGCGCGTGACCTCGCGCCGCCGTTGCTCGTGCGTGCGGCGCGCAAGGCGCAGACAAGACGTTCGTGAGCGGCCGCGATGCGACGGCGGCTCGCTTGGCGCGGGTTCCGCGGCGGCTGCGTGCGGTCAGCGCCGCGGGCGCCGACCGGCTGGCGAGGGCGTTACGGGCAGCCGACGCCGGCGCCGTCCGCCCGGCGGCTGACCCGGACAAGCTCGACCACTTCGCGGCCGTCGCGACGTGGTTCGAGCGTATTCGAGCCGACCGCCCCGACGCCGGACGAAGACCGAACTACCTCTGGTCGCTCCTTCACTGTGGCCGGATCGCCCGCACGCTCGGAGTGCCGCGGATCGCCGCGCTCGAGCTGGGGGTGGCAGGCGGTAACGGCCTGCTTGCGCTCGAGGCGGCCGCGGAGGCGACCCGCGACATGCTCGGCATCGAGGTCGAGGTTCACGGCTTCGACACCGGCGTGGGGCTGCCTCCACCGATCGACCATCGCGACGCCCCGTACCTCGTCGCCACCGGCCAGTTCGCCATGGATGAGGCTGCTCTGCGTGCCCGGCTGCGGTTCGCCGAAGTCCATCTGGGTCTCGTGTCGGAGACGATCCCCCCCTTCAGCGCCGCGACAGGGCCGCCGGTGGCATTCGTTGCGCTCGACCTCGACCATTACTCGTCGAGCCGCGACGCGCTGGCGCTGTTCGAAGCGCCAGCGGAGCGCCTGATGCCGAGGGTGCTGATCTACGTGGACGACGCGCTCGGATATCCGTGGGGTGATTCCAACGGCGTGCGCCTCGCTATCCGGGAATTCAACGACGCTCACGGCCAGCGGGTGCTCGACCGGATCGAGGGCCTGAAATACGCCCTCCCCGCATCCGAGCGCGACCAGCGGTGGGCCGAGTCGATGTGGATCGCCCACGCTTACGACCATCCTTCGTACGCGGAGGACGAGGACGTGACGTTCGGCGGGAACCTGCCGTTGAACTGAGGACGGGACGGCGCCCAATCGGGCGTTGTGCTGCCCCGACGCCCGGTCGGACGCCGCCTCGCACGATCCGGGCTAACCTACCCGCGGCGTGACGCTCGCCAACTTCACCCGTGCTGTGGGCTCCCCCGCGCATGAGCCGCCAGGCGGGTCAGCGGTGAGCTCAGGCGGTCCGCCCGACAGGGCTGCTGGTGGGCTGCGGGGGTCCGGTCGGTCTTGGAAACGTTGGCTAGTGGCGATACTGCTGGTCGCGTTGATCGTCCGGGTAGGGGTGGTGATCGGCACGCACGGATATGCGCCGGTCACGGACGACAAAGACTACGACCGGCACGCTTTGTCGATCGCCCGCGGGCATGGCTACCCGAACACGGTGATCGCCGCTCCAGGTCCGAGCGCGTTCCGGCCCCCGGCGTTTCCGTATCTGCTCGCCGGCGTTTACGCCCTCGCCGGGACGCACTCGCCATCCCTGCGCTGGACGGCGGCTCGTCTCGGAGAGGCCGTGCTCGGCACGATCACCGTGGCGCTGATCGCGCTGCTCGCGCTGCGGCTGTGGGGACCGCGAGCGGCTCTCGTGGCGGGTGCGTTCGCCGCGGTGTATCCGCCGTTGATCGTCCTTAGCGCCTCGTTGCTCTCGGAGTCGGTGTTCGTTCCACTTGAACTTGCGGCCGTCCTCGCAGCGCTCGAGATGCGCCGTTCCGGTCGTTTGCGACTCGGTCTGGCGACCGGAGGCCTCGTCGGCGCCGCCGCGCTAACCAGAGCCAACGGAATCCTTCTGATCGTTCCGTTGATTCTGCTCGCCTGGACCGGGCGTCCGTGGTGGCGGCCGCGGTCACTGGTCGGCCCTGGAGCAGTCGTGGTCGCTGCGGTTCTCGCCCTCGTCCCGTGGACAGTCCGGAACGAGCGGGTGATGCACGCCTTCATCCCGCTTGGCACCCAAGACGGGTACGCGCTCGCCGGCACTTACAACGAGGTCTCCGATCGGGACCACGCCTATCCTGCCGCCTGGCGGGTGCCGCTGTTGGTCCCACGGTTCAAGAACCTCCTGACACGCAGCGGACTCGGCGAGGCGGCCGCCAGCAGCCGGCTCAAGACCGCGGCCGAGAACTACGTTGTGGACCATCCGGGCTACCCGCTGAAGGTCGCTTACTACGACACGCTGCGCCTCCTCGACCTGCGTGATTACTCGCTCGACCGCGAGCAGTACGCCGACCTCGGCATGAGTCCCAAGCTCGCGCTGGCCGGCCGGCTCGGGTTCTTCTTGCTGCTGCCACTAGCGGCCCTCGGCGTCGCCGTTGGCGCGTTTCGGCGCGCGCCTGTCTGGTTCTGGCTAGCGCCTGCGCTCGTATTCATCAGCACGCTGCTTGTGAGCGCGTCCACGCGCTATCGCGCTCCGGTGGATCCATTCCTGATCTTGCTCGGTGCTGCCGGTGTCTCGGCCGTTTGGGAACGACGGACTGCCCGTCGTGGCTGACGCCACCGGACCGTCCGGGCTAGTCTCGCAACCAGAGGCGCGTCGGACGCCGCGGTGGCGTGTGGGAGGTATCCGGAAGGCGTGTCCGGTGGACGCGCCGATCGGCTCTGCGGGCACATCCGGGGGCGCGACGGGCAATTTTGATAGTTGGGGATGAGGGAGCAGGGATGCTGGCAGAACCGGTTGGCACGCCCGAGGACTCGGCCATTGGCGGCGCTCCGAAGCGGGTGAGGCTGTCGATCGTGATGCCCTGCCTCAACGAGGCCAACAGCATCGCAATCTGCATCCGGAAGGCTCAGGCCTCGCTCGCCAGCCTCGGCGTCCCAGGAGAAGTGATCATCGCGGACAACGGGAGCAGTGACGGCTCACAAGGCATCGCGCGCGACCTTGGCGCCCGAGTCATCGAAATAGAAGAGCGCGGGTACGGCAATGCGCTCTTGGGCGGAATCGCAGCCGCCCGCGGCGAGTTCGTAATCATGGGCGACGCCGACGATAGCTACGACTTCTCGAGGTTGGAGCTGTTCGTGGAACGCCTCGAATCGGGTGACGATCTCGTGCTCGGCAACCGTTTCCGCGGGTCCATCGCTCCTGGCGCCATGCCGACGCTTCATCGCGTCTTTGGAAATCCCGTGCTCACAAGAATCGCACGGCGGATCTTCAACTCGCCGGCAGGCGACATCTACTGCGGGCTTCGGGGCTTCCGCAAGACAGCCGTTGATGGTCTCGATCTTCGGTCCACCGGAATGGAGTTTGCGCTCGAGATGGTCGTCAAAGCGACCGTCTACGGACTGAGGATCAGCGAGGTACCGACGGCGCTCTCGTCCGATCATCGGGATCGTGCGCCACATCTCCGTACATGGCGGGACGGTTGGCGCAGCCTGCGCTTCTACCTGCTCTATAGCCCGCGCTGGCTATTTCTCTATCCCGGGATAGCCATGATGGCGGCGGGATGCGGAGTGATGGCCGCGCTGCTGCCGGGCGCGATCCGAGTCGGAGGGGTCAGCTTCGACGTACACACGATGCTGTACGCCGGCGCAGCGATCGTCATTGGCTTTCAGTGCGTGGTGTTCTCAGCGTTCGCGCGCCTGTTCGCAGTGACAGAGGGCCTGCTCCCGGAGAGCCCAATGCTCACGAGAGCGTTCCGCTATGTGACTTTGGAGGTCGGCCTGGTGGTGGGTGCCGCGACGTTCATTGCGGGCCTCATCGCCTCTGTGTTCGCGCTCCAAGTGTGGGAGGCGCATTCGCTCGGGCACCTCAACTACGCCCATACGCTACGGATCGTGATTCCGGCGGTTACGATGCTGATCCTGGGCTTCCAGACGATCATCTCGAGCTTCTTTCTAAGCATTCTTGGCCTCAGGCGGCGCTGATCCTCAGTGGCAGCGGGCATTGATCGGAGCGGCCGGAGCGATTCGGCCTCGGCTCAGCACGCACGGGCTGAGTTCGACTCATACGCTGGCGACTATGAGGACGCCTTGGCTAAGGGCCTGCGGCTCTCCGGTGAGTCGAGCCGGTTCTTCGCACAAGGCCGCGTCGACGCGCTCGCCGCGCACCTGAAACGCAAGCCGATCGGCAGCGTGCAGCTGGTTCTCGACTACGGGTGCGGAACCGGCTCCACCACGCCGCTACTCAAGCGCTTACCGGGCGTTGAGCGCGTGGTCGGCGTCGACGTGTCGCAGCGCCTGCTCGACGTCGCTCGCGCACAGCACGCGACCGACGGTGTCGATTTCTTGGCAGACGATCAGGTCCCCGAGGGTGCAGTGGACGTCGCCTATTGCAACGGTGTCTTTCACCACATACAACCAGCCGCACGCCTCGACGCCGTGAGAATAGTGTCCTGCGCCCTGCGCCCAGGCGGGTTGTTCGCACTGTGTGAGAACAACCCGTGGAATCCCGGAACCCGACTCGTGATGCGTCAGATCCCGTTCGATCGAGACGCCACACCGTTGTCGCCACCCGAGACCAGACGCCTGCTCCGTGAGGGCGGCTTCGAAGTCGAGGCGAGCGAGTTCCTGTTCTTTCTCCCCCGGCCGCTCCGAAAGCTGCGCCGTTGGGAAAAGCATCTCGCACACCTGCCGCTGGGTGCGCAATACATCGTTCTTGCGCGAAAGCCTCCGACGACAGACTGACCCCCTGACCCACAGACGGTGAGGACCGTCTCAAGCGGCTCGGCGCCGCACGAAACCGCTCGGGTTGAAAGTCGCGAGGAACTTCTCGCGGGTGGGGTCGATTTCGAAGTCGGGATGGAGCGGAAGCCATTCTCTGAGGGCATCCAGTGGTCCTCGTTCCGGGACCCAAAGAGTTGGATGGGTCTTTAGATTTGTGTCTTCCACGATTAGGTAACAGCCCGGGGTCACGAGGCCAGCGAGGGCCTCGAGCTCAGCCCGGACGTGCTTGGCGCCATGGTCGGAGTCGAGGATGACCATCGTCGGTCCGGTAGCGGCCGCCTCCTGTGCTGTTTTGATCGCCTGCTCTCCTGCCGAGTCGGCCTCTAGCAGCGTCACGCGGGGATGATCGTGCACGGGCTCCTCGACCAGGCCCAGATCGATATCGATGCCGAGGATCATCCCTTCGCCGAGGAGGTCGAACAGATGGGCGTAGTACAACGTACTGCCGCCGCGCCTGACGCCGGTCTCGATTATCACCGCGGGCCGCGTCTCGAAGATGATCTCCTGCAGCACCCATAGGTCAAGGGGAAGCTTCTCGGCGCCCACGCCCATCCACGACGTATTTCCCTCCCAGGTGTATTGCCCGAGGTGGTGGTAGATCCGGCTGAACCTATTCCCCGCTCTCCTGTAATAGGGATGGAGGGCCTTGCTGCTGAGCATGCCCTTCGCCAGGCGACGAGCAGTCGGCTCAAGTCGATCCGCGATCATCCGCGGATCGTACAGCCGTGCTCCCAACCACGAACAGTTAGCTGATGCAGCCCTCGTCTTGGACCCCCGATGGCTGCAGCGATCGGCGCCCTGGAACGGGAGCGCCTCGACAGCTCGCGATCGCGGCCTGCACGAGCGCTTGTCCGGAAGTCGGCCGACGGCGCCGGGCTCGGTCGTAGTACGCGGCGCGCACCTCGGCTCCGGCAGCCTGCAACGTCGGCAGAGGCGCCTCTGATGTAGCCGCTGGCGACGGCGACCAGAAGTTGCGTGAGTATGCCAGACGCTCGGCGGCCTTCCGCCCGCAACCTGGACCGCAAGCCGGCCGGTTTCGCTCAGCGCTGTCGCGGCGACGGCGCGACGGTCACGTAGAACGCATCGCCGTCGTGCACGCCCGGAATCGGGACCGTGACCTGGTGGCCCCTGACCGGTGCGTGGACCGTGAGGATCGGCAACGGCGCCGCGGCAACATCGTTGGCCCCGATCGGGCTCGTCGCGACGTTGGGAAAGCGTCGGACCGCGACGCTCACCTGCTTCAGGCGCCATGGAATCGCGATCGACACCGACAAGTCCGCCGTGCCGCTGGTAGGCGCGTGGAACTGCGGGCATTGCACCCCACCCCAGCAATGATCAGCACGCCCAAGGAGGACCTGCATGGTGCGGAGGCGATCGACCCGCGTCGCGAGCGCAAACACGTTCGCCGTCTTCGACGACACCGGTACCCGCATCCCGGTCATATGTGCATACGTGCTCATCACCCAGTACGGCATCTGTGGCGTGCCGGTCGGTCCGAGCAGACCGTCAAGGAGCCGCGTGCACGCTGACAGGGTGGCGCACGTGATCATTCCCTGGTCCGCCCGCGAGGCCTCCAGTGCGGCGAAATCGCCCACCATCCATCCCGGTATGTCGACGGCGAACGCCGGGCCGTACTCGTTGACGAAGATCTTCGTTCCGCGCAGTGCCGGATACTTGCCGAGGAGCGCCCGGGCGGCATTGACGTGACGTCCAATCGCCGCTGGTGACCAGTAGTCCCTGACACCGCCGGGCATCCCGAGCGGCGGGGCGCCCAGCGTCGGGTTGCTGTTCGGAATCTGGTCGACAGTGGTCCCATCCTCATGCCAGGTGATCGCCGCGAACCGCTTGCCCTCACGCATCTCCCAGTCGAGGAAGTCGGTCAGGTTGACGTCGCGGCCGGCGGAGGTGAGATCCCCTTGAGAGGCGATCAGGAACTGGGCAAGGCTAGGGCCGACGACGTTCGCGGTCGGATCGGCGGCCTTGATCGCGTCATACGCGGCCCCGTAGACGGACAGCCACTGGTTGATCGACGCGTAGATGTAGGGCTCGTTCCAGACATCGTAGTACTGAGGCGCGGAGTCCGACGCCAACCGTTGCTTCACGTCTCGGTAGATGAACCCGGAGTAGGTCCGCAGGTCCCGGTACGGGGTCGAGACGTTTGGATTGCCCGTGGCGGCCGCCCAGTTCTCCCAGTCGGTCGTGAGGTCGAGGCTGAAGGCCGCGGTGCGCCGGCACACCGCGCAATGGCCGAGCGCCGCGGCCGGCCCGCCGATCGGCCCCAGCACCCCGACACGCCACTGCCTTGGGTGCAGGTCAGCGACGAGCGCGCCCACACCCGGAGACGCACGACCGTCCGTGAATCCGTTCAGAAAGCCGTCGCCGACATGCGTAAGCGCTCCGATTCGCGTAGCGCCGACGGCAACCCGGCACCGCAGCGCGGTGCATTCATCTGCGGGGTAGTTGTAAGTGAACTGGTCCGGAGGAGAGATGAGCGAAGTGCCGCATCTATCGTGCACCTGGACGTCGACGGGGCCGCCGAAACCGGCCGGCACGACGGCCGATATTTGAGAGTCCGAGAGCACCTGAAAGCTCGACGGACGGATCCCATACCCATGCGGGATGTCGGTGCCGAACCAGACGTCGTACGAGCCGGCGCAGAGCTTGAACAGGCCGACGAAGCCAGAGCCGTTGATCGTGACCGTCTGGCCGCCGAGGACGCCGCCCTGGTTGGGCGTGACGGAGGTCACCTGCGGCAAGAGACCCGGGCTGTCGGCATTCGCCACGGGCACGCAGACACCGGCTGCGATCAGCACCAGGACGGCCGCAAGCACAGCAGCCGTGCATGATCTCCGGGCCCGCACAGGCATAGAGTGGCATGAGTCCGGCCTCGTCACAAGACCGAGCGCGACACGGGGCGCATGGCGAGGGCTCCGCTAGATTCACCTCGATCTCACGTGACGGACCTGCTCATCGACGCCACGAGCCTGAGCGATGACTCCGCCTACCGGGGCATCGGCACGTACGTGCGGCAGTTGCTCAGCGGACTCGCCCTGGACGAGCGGCTCGCTGTCACCGCGCTGGTGCGGTCGGGGACTTCGCTTCCCGACGGGATCGCAAGGGCGGGGGTCACGCGGATCGCGCCGGGCCGGCTCAGGCGGGCCGAGCAGGAGCTGCTGCTGCCGCTTGATCTGCGCCGCCGCCGGGCGGACGTCTTCCACAGCCCCGCGCTCGATCCCCCCCGCCATGTCGCGGGGCCGTGGATCCAGACGCTGCTCGACGTGATCCCGCTCATATTCGACGATCCTGGCCTTGCCGACGAACGCCGGCGGTGGCGACGCGTCGCGTCGCGCTACCGCAAGGCGCACGCTGTCGTCGCGATCTCCCGGCACACGGCCGACAGCGGCATCTCGGAGCTCGGCCTCGACGCGCGGCGGGTCGAGGTGATCCCGCTTGGCGTGGGAGCTGAGTTCATGCCGGCGGCGGCGTCTCGCGATGCCGGTCCGGACCGGCCCTACGTGCTCATGGTTGGCGAGTACTCACGCCGCAAGGGCTATCCAGAGGCGTTCGCGGTCGTCGCCGAGCTGGCTGAGCATGGGCATCCGCACGTGCTCCACGTCGGCGGACGGATCGCACCCTGGCTCACCGACACCGTCACGGGGGTCGTAGCAGCCGCCCCGCGTCCGGATCGGATCAAGCTGCTCGACTACGTCGACGACCTCGTCGCGCAGTACCAGCGAGCTTCGCTGCTGCTCGTGACGAGTCGCTACGAGGGCTTTGGGCTTCCGATCCTCGAGGCGATGGCGTGTGGAACGCCGGTCGTCGCATTCGACAACAGCTCGCTCCCCGAGGTCGTCGGCGATGCGGGGCTCGTCGTCCCCGATGGCGATGCGAGCGCGATGGCGGCGGCCGCCCACCGCGTCCTCGACGACTGCGGGCTGTGGCGCGAGCTGTCTGAGCGCGGGCTCGAGCGCGCACGGTCGTTCACCTGGGAGCGGTGCGTCGCCGCCCACGCCGAAGTCTACCTGGCGCTTGCCGCGTGACCGCGACGGACCTGCACGTCGCGCTCGACTGCCGGACCCTGCAGGGCCGGCCGGTCGGTGGCGTCGGT
>CAXMLR010000118.1:0-1688 GCA_964194275.1 uncultured Solirubrobacterales bacterium | reverse complement strand
CGTACTCGTCGCGGATCTCGCCGACGATCTCCTCGAGGACATCCTCCAGGGTGACGATCCCGGCGGTGCCGCCGTACTCGTCGATCACGACCATCATGTGGGCCTTTTTGTGACGCATGTCGTGGAGCAGCTCGTCGACCTTCTTCTGTTCGGGGGTGACGTTGATCGGCCGCAGCAGCGGCGGCTCGAGCTTGAGCTGCCGCTGGCCGCGCGCGTAGATCCGGAGAACGTCCTTGGCGTGGATCAGGCCGACGATGTGGTCGATGTCCTTCTCGTAGACCGGGATCCGGGTGTGACCGCGGGTCTGGATGAGCTGCGAGATCTCGTCGAGGGTGGCGCCCTTCTCGACGGCCACCACATCCGTGCGGGGCACCATCACCTCGCGCACCAGGGTGTCGCCGATCTCCACGATCCCCTGGATCATGTCGCGCTCCTCCTCCTCGATGACACCCTGCTCCTCGGAGACGCTGAGCAGGGTCATCAGCTCAGCCTCGGTGACGAACGGCCGAATTCGGGTCTTGCCGGGGATGATCGCGCGGCTGACCACGGTGACGAACCAGAGGACGGGCCGAAGGAACCCCGCCAGCGCGTCGACGGCAGGCGCGACCTGGAGCGCAACCCGGTCGGCGTGGCGCACCGCCAGCGTCTTGGGCGTGACCTCGGCGAAGATCAGGAGAAAGAGCGAGAGCGCGATGCTGACGACGAAGTCCCCGGCGGTACCCAGGAAATGGGGCAGCAGCGGCCGGACCAGCTGCAGCCCGAGCAGGGTCGCCGCGGCCGAGGCGATGATCAAGGAGAAGGTGTTGACGATCAGCACGGTCCCCAGGAAGCGGTTGGGATCCTGCTGCAGGCGCTGCAGCGTCGCCGCCCGGGCGCTGCCGTCCTCGGCGAGGTGGCGGACGCGCAGGCGGTTTACGGATGTGAGGGCGGTTTCGGTGCCCGACGCGACCGCTGCGAAGAAGACGCAGACGATCAGAACACCGAAAACGCCCAGGCTTTGGGCGCTCAACTGTTCTTAATCTTTATCTAAACAGCTCGGATACGCTCCGATTTTCGTGAACCCGGATGATCGCCTCGGCAAGCAGAGGCGCCACCGAGAGCACGGTGACAGGCGGCCCCTGCTGGTGAGGGGCAAGCGGAATCGAGTCGGTGACCACGATCTCCTGGAAGGCGCCGCGGCGCAGGTTCTCGAGGGCTTTGCCGGTGAACACCGCGTGGGTGGCGGCGGCGTAGATGGCGCCCGCCCCGGCCGCCTTCAGCGCGTGGCTGGCCGCCGAGATGGTGCCGCCCGTGGTGATCATGTCGTCAACGATCACGCAGTCCCGGCCCTCCACCTCGCCGACGACGTTCAGGACCTCGGTCTCCTCGTCCGCCGGCCGCCGCTTGTCGATGATCGCGATCGGCACGCCGAGCAGCGTGGCCAGCGAGCGCGCGCGCTTCACACCGCCGACGTCGGGGGCGACCACCACCATGTCCCGCACGCGCTTGCCGCGCAGGTAGTCGGCGAGGATCTTGTGGGCCGTCAGATGGTCGGTGGGGACGTCGAAGAAGCCCTCGATCGCCTCGGTGTGGAGATCGAGGAGAAGGACCCGGTCAGCGCCCGCCAGGGTGACGATGTTGGCGATCAGCTTGGCGGTGATCGGTTCTCGGGGCTGCGACTTGCGCTCCTTGCGGGCGTAGCCGTAGTA
>CAXMLR010000117.1:0-2004 GCA_964194275.1 uncultured Solirubrobacterales bacterium | reverse complement strand
CTCGAACCAGTGACCTCCTGCTTGTAAGGCAGGCGCAATCAATGCGCGGGGCTTGTGCTCCCAGCATTTACAGGCCTTTCGGCGGGTCCCAGTAGCACTGAGTTCTCCCAAGTGGGGAACACGCTGGGGAACACGGCTGGTAGGCTGTGTTCGTGAACGGGAAGCAGGAGGTCGCCGCGCAGGGTCATCTGCAGGTCATCGGCGGCCGCGGGAACCGGCGTTGGCGGGCGTTCTGGTGGGACGCTGATGGCAAGCATTCGCGGGTTCTGGGCCCGGCGTGGGCTCAGAATTCGGGAAAGAAGACCGCCCGTGGCGCAATCGTTTGGCACGCGGCTGACGGACCGAAACCGGATTCCTCGTTTCTCACGCCGCGGGAGGCCCAGGCGGAGCTGCGCCGGCTGCTTGAGCACGATGTCGCCCGGCGACGGACGCCGCTCACCGCGTCTGGGTTGCCGGTGACGTTCGTTGACGCGGCCGAGGCGTGGTTGCGCCATGGCGAGCGAAAGCGCAACCTCAAGCGCTCAACGGTCAAGGATTACCGCCAGGCGCTAGACGCTTACCTGCTCCCAGCACCCGATGAGGACGCGTCGAGCGAGACTCCCTACGGTCGCGCGTCGTTCGCCCGAACGTCGTTGCGCGACTTGAGGGAGGCTCAGGTGAAGGCGTGGTACGACGCGCTGCCGTACGGACGTACTACCGAGAAGCTGCTGATGATCGTGCGAGCGGTCCTCGCGCACGCGCGCGCACGGGATTGGATCGACCACGACCCGACAGCGACGATCGAGCGCCAGCCGGTTCGGTACTCGGGCGACTATGACTTCTACTCGCGCGAGGAGCTCGACGCGCTCGTACAAGCGGCAGCGAGCGAGCAGGACGGCGCGATCTTCCTGACCGCGGCGATGGCGGGTTTGCGCCGCGGGGAGCTTGTTGCATTGCGTTGGCGCGACATCGACTTCCCGGGCCAGGCGATCCGGGTCAGGGCCAACTACAGCTTCGGGCAATTGGTGACGCCGAAGAGCGGCAAGATCAGAAGCGTTCCGATGGTCCCGGAGGTTGCCCAACGACTCGCGCGGCTGGGCCAGCGGGAGCTGTTCACCGGCGATGATGACCCGGTGTTCGCCGGCCCGACAGGCGGACACATAGACGCGAGCGCTCTACGCCGCCGCTACGCAGCAGCGGGCAGACGCGCCGGGCTGCGAGCGTTGCCGTTTCACTCCTTGCGCCACTACTTCGGCTCGATGGCCGTAAACCGCGCCTCGCTGGTCCAGGTCCAGTCGTGGATGGGTCACTCGCACATCCAGACGACCGCTCGCTATCTGCATGCCAAGAGTCAAGCCGACGACGCGATGCTGCTCGCTGGCGCGTTCGAGCACAGCGCCCCCCACGAGCTGGCTCAGCCGTCGTAGAGCTCAAGTGAAGTACCGCGAGATCGTCCGACTGATCGAAGCCGACGGCTGGCGACTCTCAGCCCAGCGCGGCAGCCATCGCCAATACGAGCACCCCACCAAGCCCGGCAAGGTCACCATCGCGGGGCAGCCGAACAAAGACGTGCCAAAGGGCACGACTGCCAATATCCTTCGTCAAGCTGGACTAGTGAGACCAAACCGATGAGCGAATACCTAGTCGTAATCGAGCACGAGGGCGAGAGCTGGGGTGCCTACTGCCCTGACCTGCCAGGACTCGGCGTCGTCGGCGAAACGAGTGATGAGGTCGAGCAGCTCATCCGCGAGGCGATCGCATTCCACCTCGATGGCTTGCGTGCCGCCGGCGATCCGATCCCAGCACCGACCGCCGTGGCCACGACGCTGGTCGAGATCCCAGCCGCTTAACAACGCGCCGAGGGGGCGGTTGGGTGGTCCGCATCGTCAAGACTGCGCCGGTCTGGTTTGCGGACCAGTTGAAATCGCCGTCCGCGCGGTTATGGTTGGGTTCTGGTGTTCGCCCAGCCTCCTTTTGTGGCAGCGGACTACCCGCCCTCTGCGGTGTTTCTGAGTTCGCGACAGA
>CAXMLR010000116.1:0-2306 GCA_964194275.1 uncultured Solirubrobacterales bacterium | reverse complement strand
ATGTGTATAAGAGACAGCTCCTACGACCGCTTCCACGACTTCGAGCGGACGATCCAGCTCAACTACCTGGGGACGATCAAGCTGATCATGGGCCTGCTCCCGCACATGCGCGAGCGCCGCTCCGGCCTGATCGTCAACGTCTCCTCGATCGGTGTCCAGACCAACCCGCCGCGGTTCTCCGCCTATGTCGCCTCGAAGGCGGCGCTCGACGCCTGGACCCGCGTCGTCGGCTCGGAGTGCATCGGGGACAACGTCCACTTCACCACCATCCACATGCCGCTGGTGCGTACGCCGATGATCGCGCCGACGAAGATCTACGACTCCTTTCCCACGATCTCTCCGGAGGAGGCCGCCGACCTGGTCTGCGAGGCGATCCGCGCCAAGCCCAAGCAGATCAACACGCGCCTCGGGACCTTCGGCGAGGTGGCCTACACATTGTTCCCCAAGGCAGTCGACCAGATCCTCTCGACGGCCTACAAGGTGTTTCCCGACTCCGCCGCCTCCAAGGGTCAGAAGGACCCTGAGGAGCACGCATCGACCGAGCAGGTCGCGCTTGCGCATCTGATGCGCGGCGTGCACTGGTAGCGCCGCAGCCCGGCCGATGAGTTCCGCGGACCTCCCGCTGCCGCCCCGAGAGGCGCTCGCCGAGGTCCGGGTCCGCGCGCCGTCGCGGGGCAACCGGCGACTCGAGCGCCTGCTCGAGGCCGTCAACGCCGACGAGGAGGTCAAGGCGTGGTGGCATGTCTCCGCCGTCAACGCGACTCGCCGGCTCGGCATGTCCGACCACTCATGGGTCCACATTCAGATCGTCCTCAACATCGGGCTCCGGCTCGCGCGCCTGCTGTTCCGGCGCGGAGTGATCCCGAGCGTCACCGCCGACTACGGCATGTCCGAGCGCGACGCCGAGGTGGTGATCGCCGCCGGCTGCCTGCTGCACTGCGTCGGGATGTCGATCCACCGCGACGACCACGAACGATTCAGCCTGTTCCTCACCGCCGACAAGCTAGGAGCGTTGCTCGCCGACGTCTACGAGGAGCCCGAGCGTACGATCATCGCCTCGGAGACCCTGCACACGATCATCGGCCACCGCCGTAAGGGCAATCCGTTCACCGTCGAGGCCGGAATCGTCCGCGTCGCCGATGCCCTCGACATGGCCCGTGGTCGCTCCCGGGTGCCGTTCGAGGCCGGCCATCAGAACATCCACTCGCTGTCGGCCTACGCAATCGAGGAGGTCAAAATTTTGGCCGGGCGCGATCGTGCGGTGCGGGTGGAGATCGCGATGTCCAACAGTGCCGGGATCTACCAGGTCGACGAGCTGCTGGCCACCAAGCTGCGAGGCTCAGGACTCGAGGAGCACATCGAGGTGATCGCGCGGATCGAGGCCGAGCACGAACAGCGTCTTCTGCCCGTGTTCCGGATCTAGTGGGCCCCACTACCGCCCGGTTACGCCTCGCCCTCCAGCAGCAACCCCTCCCGCACGCCGCCGCGGCCGATCTGCAGCGCCGTGCCGAACAGCTCCGACGCCGCCTCCAGGATCAGCAGCCCGGCGGGCAGCAGTCGCACGCGTTCGAGGTCCAGGGCGAAACGCCGCGCCACTTCGGCGGCCCGCTCAGTAGCCAGCAGACGCAGCGAACGCGCAAACGCATCCGGATCGAGTAGCGGCCCGGCGAGCCGGCGCAGCGACGACGCGCTGCCCCCTACCGCCACCGCCTCCGCCGGCCTGGGTACCTCCAGGCCGCCCATCACCTGTGCAACCTGAGCGCGCGCCTGCGCCAGCTCGTGCTCGGACGGAGGATCGGAGCGCAGGCAGCGGTCCGCGATGTCCCCGGACCCCAGGCCAAACGAGGTCGACCAACTGACCCGGTTCGGTGCCTGGCCGACCACGAGCTCCGATGAACCGCCGCCCACGTCAACTACACCGAGCGGGCCCGCGGGGACGTGATCGAGCGTCTGCGCCGCCCCAACGAAGGCGAGCCGGGCCTCCTCCTGGCCGGAGAGAATCTGCACTTGCAGTCCACATGCCTCGCGCACGGCAGCGGTCAGCTCCGCGCCGTTGGCCGCGCGCCGAATCGCCGCCGTGGCGACGCCGCGTACCTGCACCGAACCAAGCTCGCGGGCGGCTGCCAGCTGCGCGCTGACCACCTGCGCGACCTCGGTGATCTTGGCCTGCGGGATCGTGCCGCCTATCTCGAGCTCTCGACCGATCCGGGTGAATGCCCGCTCCTGATGGACCTCCAGCAACTGACCGGCTTCGCACTCGGCCACGAGCAGACGCGTCGTGTTCGAGCCGATGTCGATGCAGGCGC
>CAXMLR010000115.1:0-8837 GCA_964194275.1 uncultured Solirubrobacterales bacterium | reverse complement strand
CGTCGGCGAAGCCGGGCCGGTGCTCGCGGCCCTCGGCCACCGAACGGCAGAACTCGTAATCCTCGATCACGACGAGGTCCTCGAAACCGATGCCGTTGGCGCTCCCGGGGACGAAGTGCCCGTGGTAGGGGAAGCGCTCGCCGCCGTAAATCGTCCGGTAGCCGGTGTGGGACTCGTCCTCGACGAGATAGAGCTGAAGCTCGTTCAGCTTCTCGAGGTTCCACCCCACCGCGCCCGCGGTGCCGTAGACCTCGAAGGCCATCTGGCTCTCGGGCCCAACCAGGGATCGGCTGGCCTCGAACGTGCCGCGCGCACCGCTCGCGAATTCGCACAGCATCGCCGCGTAGTCCTCGTTGGTCACGGCGCCCGTGGGATCGCCCGGTTGCCCACGGCCGTAGTGGGTGCCGCCGGGAGAGGGCAACGGCCGGTCGCGAATGAACGTCTCGGTCGTGCCCACGACGCGGGTGATCGGACCGAGCAGCATGTGCGCAAGATCGACCGAATGACTCATCAGGTCGGTGGTGACACCGTGGCCGGCCTGGTCGACCAGGAACCGCCACGAGAGCACTCCCCACCGGTCGCTCCCGTACATGGAGAAGAAGCGACCGCGGTAGTTCGTGATCTCGCCCAAGCGACCGCTGGCGATGAGCTGCGCGCAATAGCGCACCAGCGGCGCCCAGCGATAGTTGTAGCCCACGCCCGAGACCACACCCGCCTCACGCACGGCCTTCTCGGCGCGAACCGTCTGCTCCGGAGTCCCCCCCACCGGCTTCTCGCAGAACACGTGCTTGCCCGCCGCAGCCGCCGCCTCCACGAGCTCGACGTGGAGCATGTTGGGCGCGCCGATGATGACCACGTCCACCGCAGGGTCCTCGACCACGGCCCGCCAATCCTCGGTTGCGCGCTTGAAGCCGAACGAGTCGACGGCCTGCGCGGTGCGTCGCGAGACGGGATCGGCACAGATCACCAGCTCGGAATCGAATTCCCGGTCGGGGAACAGTGTCGGGATGCGCAGCATCGAGCGGCTGTGGGCTTGACCCATCCAGCCGAACCCGATGACGCCGACGCCGAGGCGCCGGCGTGGAGCGGCTGGCCGCGCGCGCGTGCTCGGGGCCGGCGCCGCCGTACTCATCCTGCCTTCGGAGCCTCGAGCTCGCGCTCGAGCTCATGAGTCAGCGCATCCAGCTCGGCGCCGCCCGACATCATCTTGACGAGATCGTCGCGGCTGATCTCCCCCTTGCTCCAGCTGCCCTCGAGCCGGCCCCGGTTGAGGATCACGAAGCGATCCCCGACCGGGAAGGCGTGGTGCGGGTTGTGGGTGATGAAGATCACGCCCAGCCCGCGATCGCGCGCATGGGCGACATAGCGCAGGACGACCCCCGACTGCTTGACCCCGAGCGCCGAAGTGGGCTCGTCGAGGATCAGCACCTTGGCCCCGAAGTAGACCGCACGCGAGATCGCCACCGCCTGGCGTTCGCCGCCAGAAAGTGTGCCCACCGGCTGCTCGGGATCCCGCACGTCGATCCCCATCTTGCGGAGCTCCTCCTGCATGATCGTCTGGGCCCGCTTGACATCCAAGCGCCGCAGGGGACCGCGGCCCTTCGTCGGCTCCGAGCCGAGGAAGAAGTTGCGCCAGACCGACATCAAGGGCACGGTGGCCAGGTCCTGGAACACGGTGGCGATCCCGCGCTCCTTGGCCTCACGAGGCGAGTTGAAGGTGGTTTCCTCGCCGTCGACGAACATCTGACCCTCGTCGTGGTGGTGCACGCCAGAGAGGATCTTGATGAACGTGGACTTGCCCGCGCCGTTGTCGCCGAGGACGCAGGTCACCTCGCCGGCGCCGACATGCGCGCCTACGTCCTTGAGCGCGATCACGTTGCCGAAGTGCTTCGAGACGTTGCGGACCTCGAGCAGCGGAGTGGCGCCGTTCGTCCTGCCTGCGGGGTTGGCGGGTTCGGTGGTCATCGACGGACCCCCTCCGCGCGCTGGCGGATGTAGTTGTTGACCAGGACGGCGGCGAGCAGAATCACGCCGAGGAACAGGTAGCGCCAGTCGGTATTCCAACCCGAGAACTGGATTCCGATGAACGCCATCCCGACGATCATGGCGCCCAGCGACGCCCCGATGGCCGAGCCGAACCCACCGGTGAGCACACACCCGCCCACGACGGCGGAGATGATGAAGGTGAACTCGTCCCCCACGCCCTGACCGGCCTGGGTCGACGCCAAGCGCAAGGCGATCATGATCCCGGTGAGCGCTGAGACCAGCGAGGTGGCCATGAACAGGCCAACCTTCACCCGCCAGACCGGTACGCCGACGTTGCGCGCCGCGGTGGCATCCCCGCCGACGCCGAAGATCCAGTTTCCGATGCGCGTACGTGCGAGCACCCAGGTGGCGAGCGCGGTGATGGCGACCCACCAGATCACGGTGATGCGGAAGTCGTGCGGGTGCCAGAAGGAGCCGCCGAAGATCTTGTTGGCGCTGCTGTAGCCCGAAGCCGTATCGAGGCTGCTCACCGACACCTGGTGGGTGATGGCCTTGGTGACGCCGAGGTTGACGCCCTGGAGCACGAAGAAGGTACCCAGGGTGATGATGAAGCTGGGCAGCTTGGTGCGCATGACCATGTACCCGTTGATGAAGCCCACAGCGCCGGCTGCGATCAGGGTGAGGACGATCGCGAGCCAGATGTTCATCCCCACGCTGGTGGCGAGGATGCCCATCATCAGGCCCGACGAGCCGGTCATCACTCCAGCCGACAGGTCGAATTCGCCGCCGATCATCAGCAGCGCGACCATCACCGCGGGGATGCCGATAGTCGAAGCGACGTCGGTCCAGTTCGCGATCCCGTCGAGCCTGGCAAACAGGGGGTTCTGGGTGGTGAAGAAGATCGCTACCACGAGCGCGGCGATCAGCGCCCCGAGCTCCGGACGCCTGAGCAGGCGTGCCGCGGGGCTGAGCTTGGCCAGGCGCTCGTCGCCGGCGGGGACCGGGGGCGGTGCGGCCATCGCCGCCCCGCTGGGCGCCGCGCCCGGGTTCATTGCGGTCCTGTTGATCACGTCTATCTCCTCGGGGCGAGAGCGGGAGGGGGCCGGCTGCCTGCCAGCAGCCGGCCCCCGTGCCGCCGCTAGCGAGTGCCTGACTCGGCGAGCTTGACGACTGTCGCCGCGTTGCTCTTGTCGACGAACCCGGGTCCGGTGAGAACCGGGAGTCCGCCGCCGACGGTGTTGGCGTTGGTCTTGAACAGCTTCAGGAACACGATCGGCAGATAGCCCTGAAGGTACTGCTGCTGGTCGACCGCGAACAGAATCGTCCCGGCCTCGATCGACTTGGCCACGTCCGGGCTGAGATCGAACGTCGCCAGCTTGGCGTTTGAGCTGGCGCCCTTGATCGCCGCTTTCGCGGCGGTGGCGATGTCGGGGTTCAGCGCTATCACCGCGTCATAGGACTTGTCGGCCTGGAGCTTCGAGCGGATCTCGGTCTGGGTCGTGGCGATATCCGCAGTGCCCTTGACCTGGAGATCGGTCACCGTTCCCCCGAAGCCCTGCTTCACGCCCTGACAGCGCTGCTGGAGGCCGATGTTGTTCTGCTCATGGACGATGCACAGGACCTTTTTGGCGCCGGCCGACTTGAGCCGATCGCCTGCGGCCTGCCCCGCAATCGTCTCCGTTTGACCAACGTGGGTGAACGCGCCGAGGGCCTTGGACTGATCGGCGCCGGAGTTCAGCGTGACGATCGGGATGCCGGCCGCCTTGGCTTTGGCCAGCTCGCCCTTGATCGCGTCCGCATTCGGAACCGAGACGGCGAGGCCGTCAACCTTCTGCGAGATAGCGGCGTCAATCAGCTGGGCCTGCTTCTGCGGGTCGTTGTTCGACGGGCTCCAGATGAGCTTTACGCCCTCGTCCTTGGCCGCCTGCTCAGCTCCCTTCTTGACCACCGACCAGAACGATCCCTCGTCGCTGTGGGTAACCATGGCGAACGTCAGATTGCTGCCCTGCGTCAACTTGACGTTCGCGGTGGTGCCGCTCGAGCTCGATTTCTTGCTCGAACCGCAGCCCACCGCGAACACGGCCAGCACGATCAACAATCCGAGACTGCTGAGCAGTCGTCTCATCTTGATGCAACCTCTCTCTCGGGAGCCAGTGCGGTCAGGTACTCGATGCTCCTCCGGACATCTTGCACCGGCCCGTCACCATCCGGCGGCTCCTGCCCGGTGATGGCGGTGTCCTGTTCGAGCACGAGCCAACGCTCGTAGCCCACATCGTCGAGCGCACGGACAACATCCTTGATCCGTGCGTCCCCTCGTCCAAGGGGCCAGAATAGCCCCTGTTGGGTCGCCTCGACGGGCGATGACTGGTGTGCGCGCACATGCGCGGCGATGGTTGCGTCCACACCCTTGAGATGGACGTGGACGATGTGGGCGCCGTGTTGGCGCACGAAGGCGACTGGGTCGGTGCCGCCGATGAGGAGATGGCCGGTGTCGAGGCACCAATTGACGTCCGTCCCGGCCAAGACGCGCTCGGCCGGCAGCTGGGAACCCCAGCCCGGAACCTCACACACACCCCACGAGATTGGGGCGCCGGCAAGGTGGCGTGTGGACAAAGCTTGCTCTCTCCTCCTCGGGACCGCTCGGCGCTCCAGTTCGGGTGGAGCGCCCCAGTCGCAACCTACAGATTGGAGCGCTCCAATGCAAGCGTTGGCGTTGGAGCGCTCCAATGGCATACTTCGCGCATGGCGGATGAGGGTCTCGAGGCTGCGGATGCGGCCTTCCCCGACCTCGACGCGCGCACCAGGTCGCAGGCGCGCTCTGCTGTAGACGCGCGGTCAGGCCCCGACTCGCGGCGCGCATACGTGACGATGGACGACGTTGCGCGCGAGGCGGGTGTGTCACGAGCACTGGTGTCGCTCGTGATGCGCGCCAGCCCGAAGGTGAGTCCCGAGAAGCGCTCGCTTGTGCTCGCGACCGCGGAGCGGCTCGGCTACCGGCTCAACGCCATCGCTCGAAGCCTCGCCTCGCACCGCTCGCGGACCGTAGGCGTGCTCCTCAACGACCTCCACAACCCGTTCTTCGCCGAGATTGCCAATGGCATCGAGGAGCTCGCGTCAGCGGAGGGCTATCGGGTGCTGATCATCACGGGCGGCCGTCGGCAGCAGCGGGAACGAGCGATGCTCGAGGCCCTGCTGGAGTACCGCACCGACGGCATCATCCTCGTGTCGCCGCGGATGGCGGCCGGCGAGATCACCGGCAGGCTGAATGGGCTCCCGGCGGTGGTGGTGGGAAGGAAGCTGCGCCACCGGCGCGTGGACGCCGTCATGACCGACGAGGCTGCGGGTTCGCATCTGGCTATCGAGCATCTGGTATCGCTGGGACACGAGCGGATCGTGCATGTCGACGGTGGACAGGGCGCGGGCGCCGCGCCGCGCCGAGCCGGCTACCTGCGGGCGATGCGGGACGCGGGACTGGCGCGCGTGGCCGCGGTAGTGCCGGGAGATTTCACTGAGGAGGCCGGGGAGCGGGCGGCCGAACGGTTGTTGCGCCGCCGCGCTGCGCTGCCGACCGCAATGTTTGCGGCCAACGATCTGGTCGCGGTGGGGGCGATCGATCGATTGGAACAGGACGGGGTATCCGTGCCCGGGGATGTTTCAGTCGTGGGCTACGACAACACGTTCGTGGCCGCGTTGAAGCATCTGTCGGTCACGACCATCAATCAGCCAAGACACGCGATGGGGCGTGATGCGATGGGGCTGCTGCTGGAGCGGGTGGATGGACGAGAGCGACGGGAGGTGCGCTTGCACGAGCCGACCTTGGTCGTGCGGACGACGACCGGGGCGGCGCGGTGAGGCGCCTGTCGGCTGGGGCGCTGCTGGCCGCTGTCGCCGTGCTCGCGGGTTGCGGGGGTCGGGATCCGCATGCCCCGCGTCGGACGATGGCTGTGGCTCTGGTCCGGGGTCCCCAGGTCGTCGGAATCGACGTCGTGCACGGCCCCTTCTCCTCCTCGGACGGCATCGGGACGGGGTTCGTGCTGAGCCCCGGCCGGGTGCTCACCGCGGCCCACGTGCTCGGTGCGAGCGGAGTGCGCGCTCGGGTGCGGCTGCGCTCGCCAAACGGCGAGGGCGCGGCGCTGGGGGCAAGGGTGCTGAGGATCGATCAGCGCAATGACCTCGCCGTACTGGCAACGAGCGGCCTGCCCGCGCAGGCTGCGAGCGCCGCCACGACCCGCGGCGGACCGGTCGTGCTCGTGATCCGCGACGGCGCCGTCCGCGCCCTCCCCGCGCGCCAGCGACGCTCAATCCTCGCGACCATCCGCACGCCGGACGGCCGACGAATCGTGCAGCGACCGGCCCTGGAACTGGGAGCGGACATTCGGCCAGGGGACTCAGGGGCTCCGGTGGTGGGAGCGGATGGTCGACTGCTCGGGGTGGTGTTCGCCCAGGCCGACGGGCCCGCAGGCGTGGCGTACGCCGTCGATGCTCGGGTCCTCGCGGGCCGCTGAGCGTTGTTGACGGGAATTTAATTCCATGGCTAGGCTTCCGCGCCATGGCTAGAGATGGATTTCGCGGCCGGCCGTGGCGGTAACTTTGGCCGAGGTCGCACGGCGAGCGGCCGTGTCTCCAGCGACGGCTTCACGCGTGCTGAGTGGCGATCCACGGGTCGGCGAGGCCTACCGCCAACGTGTCCTGCAGGCGGTCGAGCAGCTCGACTATCGGCCCAACCAGCTTGCCCGCAACCTGCGCAAGCAGCGGAGCATGACGCTGGGCGTGGTGGTGCCCGACATCGAGAATCCTCACTTCAGCGAGATGGTGCGCGCGGTCGAGGACCTTGCCTTCAACGCGGGCTACCGGGTGCTGGTCTGCAACACTGATGAGACCGCCGACAAGCAGCAGGCGTATCTGGAGGCGCTGATCGGCGAGCGAGTGATGGGCGTCGTGATCTCCCCCTCGGAGCCGGCGAGTCCGCAGATCGGACGCCTGCTGGACATCGGAATCCCGGTCGTCGCGTTTGATCGCGAGGTCGCGGACGAGCGCGCGGATGCCGTACTGGCGGACAATGTCCGCGGCACGCGCACGGCCACGAAGCTCCTGATCGATACTGGTCACGAGCGGATCGCGTATATCGGCGGCCGGCGCGACGTCGAGACGGGAGCCGAGCGCCTCGCCGGATACGAGCTCGCCATGCGCGCCGCCGGACTGGAGCTCCGGGAGGTAGACGGGGCGTTCCGGCTCGACGCCGCCGACGCCGGGGTGACCGAGATCCTCGCCGCCTCCGTGCGCCCGACCGCGCTCGTCGTGGCGAACAACCTGATGACGGTCGGAGCGTTGCGGGCGCTGCGCAGAGCCGGGCTCCGCGTGCCCGACGAGATGGCGATCATCGGCATCGATGATCCCTCCTGGGCCGAGCTGATCGATCCGCCGCTGACCGCAATGGCCCAGCCGGTGGGACGGATGGCCGGCGACGCCGTGGCGCTGCTGCTGGAGCGAGTCGCGGGCACGCGTACCGAACCCCGGCGAATCGTCCACGCCTTCGAGCTGCGGCGCAGGCTGTCGGTCTGCCCCCCCGCGCCCCAGCCCTGACCAAGCGCCGGTGGTCCGCCGCGAGCTACGGCGGAGGCCGCTGAGCAAACGGAGGTTTGAGAAGCGGATGACCTGGGTACTTGCTCGGGAAATCGATTTCCGAACCCGCGTGAACTCGATCAGGAGACCTTCGAGATGACCCGCGATGCTGCAGACGCTGCACAGCCACGGGGTGCCCCGATCCTCGAACTGCGAGGGGTGACCAAGCGGTTCCCGGGCGTCCTGGCCGTCGATGATGTCAATCTGACCGTGGCGCCGGGCGAGGTGCACGTGGTCGCGGGTGAGAACGGAGCCGGGAAATCGACCCTGATGAAGCT
This sequence comes from uncultured Solirubrobacterales bacterium, assembly GCA_964194275.1. Classification (GTDB taxonomy): domain Bacteria; phylum Actinomycetota; class Thermoleophilia; order Solirubrobacterales; family Solirubrobacteraceae; genus Palsa-465. The sequence goes on along the minus strand of CAXMLR010000115.1, from coordinate 951 downwards.
GCTCTCGCAGGTCGAGCGCCCGGACGCCGGGACCGTCTTGATCGACGGCGTGCCGGTGAGCTTTCACGGTCCCCGCCACGCGCAAGCTCTGGGCGTCGCCATGGTCTACCAGGAGTTTGCCCTCGCCCCTGACCTGTCCGTGGCCGAGAACCTGTTCCTGGGGCGCGAGCCGGGCCGCGGCGGATTGGTGCGCCGCGCCGAGCAGTCACGCCAGGCATCCCGGCTGCTGGAGCGCGTGGGCCTCAGCCTCAGCCCCGACCGCCTGGCCGGGAGCCTTTCCGTCGCCGATCAGCAGCTCGTCGAGATTGCCAAGGCACTCGCGATCGAGGCGTCGATCGTGATCATGGATGAGCCGACGGCGACGCTGACCGGACACGAGATCGATGAGCTCTTTGAGGTCATTCGGGTGCTCACCAGCCAGAGCATCGCCGTGCTCTACATCTCGCATCGGCTCGACGAGATATTCCGGATCGCCGACCGCGTGAGCGTCATGCGCGACGGGCGTGTGGTGGCCACGTCAAACGTCTCCGAGCTCGACGAGGGAAAGCTCGTCGCCCAGATGGTCGGGCGCGAGATAGAGAACCTCTACCCCAAGCCGGACCTGACACCTGGTGAGGTGATCCTGCGCGTCGAGGGGATCACCCGCCCCGGGTTGCTCAGCGACTGCTCTTTTGAGGTGCGAGAGCGACAGATCCTCGGCTTCGCCGGTCTCGTCGGGGCTGGGCGAACGGAGCTCGCGCGCGCGGTCTTCGGCGCCGACCCGATCAGCGCGGGAACGGTCGAGCTCGACGGCCGGGACGTGACCCCGTCGTCCCCCCAGCAGGCGATCGCGGCGGGCATCGGGTACCTGAGTGAGGATCGCAAGCGAGACGGACTTGCCTTGCAGCTGGGGATCGACCAGAACATCACCCTGGCTCATCTCCCGATGAGACGTCCTGTGTCAACCCCTGG
>CAXMLR010000114.1:0-4463 GCA_964194275.1 uncultured Solirubrobacterales bacterium | reverse complement strand
GATGTGTATAAGAGACAGATCATTGTCTGTGGGCTCGGGTTGCGTTTCGGATTGCTCCCCGGCGGGGCCCCGTTTCTGCTGACGACGATTCCCGCCCTGCTGTGCGGCGGCCTCATCGTGCTGGTGGCGAGCATGGCCCTGGTGCCGCGAGACTTCGAGCGGCGGCTGAGTCGGCTGGCCACCCGAGCGGGAAGGCTCGGGCGCATCGCGGCCCGATTTGCAACCGCACCGGCGACGGTCGGCGCCGGCGTCCGCACCGCGCTCGGGCTGATGCGGGAGCGGCGCCTCGGCCTGCTCGGGGCGGTCGCCTACTGGGGCTTTGACATCGCGGTGCTGGGAGTCTGCTTCCGGGCTTTCGGAACTGTCGTGCCGGTCGCCGTGCTGATCATCTGCTACTTCCTGGGCACGCTCGGCAGTTTGCTTCCCCTGCCCGGAGGAATCGGTGGCGTGGAGGGCGGGATGATCGGTGCGTTTGTCGCCTTCGGGATCTCAGCTGACAGCGCGGTGATCGGAGTGCTCGCCTACCGCGCGCTGTCGTTCTGGCTTCCGACGCTGCCGGGTGTTGCCGGCTACATCAGCCTGCGAACCACGGTCAGGCGCTGGGGCGCGGAGGACGATGTGGCGGCAACAGCGCAACCTCCGCCGCGCTGAACGCTCCCGGGCTGGACAATGTCGGATTCGCGAATCACGACACCAGGAGTGCATGCATGCAGTTCGACCTCTCGGACCGAGCGAAGGAGTTCCAGGAGCGCCTGCAGACGTTCATGGACGACCGCGTATATCCGGCGGAGCCGATCTGGGCAGAGCAGGTGCGCAGCGCGGACACGCCGCACGTACACGCGCCGATCGTCGAGGAGCTCAAGGGCGAGGCCAAACGCCGCGGGCTGTGGAATCTGTTCTTGCCCGGCGAAGAGCACGGAGCGGGGCTATCAAATTGCGAGTATGCGCCGTTGGCGGAGATTATGGGGCGCACGAAGATCGCCTCGGAGGCCTGTAACTGCGCGGCGCCGGATACCGGCAACATGGAGGTGCTGCATCAGTTCGGCTCCGAGGAGCAGCAAGCGCGTTGGCTGACGCCACTGCTCGAGGGAGAGATCCGCTCGGCCTTTGCCATGACCGAGCCGGATGTCGCCTCGGCCGATGCGACCAACATCGCCATGCGAATCGAGCGTTCCGGAGACGAGTACGTGCTCAACGGACGCAAGTGGTGGACCACCAACGCGCTGCATCCGAATCTGCGAGTCCTGATCGTGATGGGCAAGACGGATCCAGATGCTGCCACCTACCAGCAGCAGTCGATGGTGCTGGTACCGCGGCAAACGCCGGGGCTCGAGGTCAAGCGCAGTCTACCGGTGTTCGGCTATCACGACACCGAGGGCCACGGTGAGCTGCAGTTCACCGACGTCCGCGTGCCGCTGGAGAACGTCGTCGCGGGTGAGGGGATGGGCTTCCTGATCGCCCAGGCCCGCCTCGGCCCCGGGCGTATCCACCACTGCATGCGTGCCATCGGTGCCGCCGAGCGCGCGCTCGAGCTGATGTGCGAGCGTGCTGACGCCCGCGAGACGTTTGGCCGTCCGGTCTCGCACAACGCCAACATCCGTGACTGGATCGCCGAATCGCGAATCGAGCTCGAGATGGCTCGCCTGCTGGTGATGAAGACCGCCTGGCTGATGGACACGGTCGGCAACCAGCACGCTCGGATCGAGATCTCCGGAATCAAGTTCGCGGTACCGAACATCTGCCTGAAGATCGTCGACCGCGCGATTCAGGTCCACGGTGGCGCCGGTGTGTCCGATGACTTCCCGCTCGCGGCTATGTATGCGGGCCTGCGGACGCTGCGCTTGGCCGACGGACCGGACGAGGTGCACAAGCTTTCACTGGCTCGGCAGGAGCTGCGCCGGCAGCGTGAGCGCAGAGAGCCGGCGGCTACGGCGTGAGCGGTCAACCTTCGTCGGACCGCACACCGCTGCGGCGGATCGGTTTGGTGGTCCACCCGACCCGGGACGTCGACGAGACGTTCCAGGCCCTGCGCAGCTGGAGCGAGAGCAAAGCCGTCGACGTCGTGCAGGTGCCGGTGCTCGGCCAGCAGCAGAGGGTCGCGCCGGTGGGTGAGGCGAGCGGCTGTGACGTGATCGTCGCGATCGGTGGCGATGGAACTACCTTGGCCGCGATTCGTGCCGCTGCCGCTGTCGAACGCCCGGTTCTCGGGGTGGCCTGCGGCAGCCTCGGCGCACTGACCGGCGTGGCGGCGGACGACGTGCTCGACGCGCTTGAGCGCTTCCGCCGTGGCGCGTGGAATCCCCGTAAGGTGCCAAGCCTTGAGGTCGTACTCGGCAACCGTGAGGAGCTGATTGCGTTCAACGACATCGCGCTCGTCCGCGCAGGCGACGGCCAGATTCGCACCTCGGCTCGCGTCGACGGAATCCTCTACGCCCGTCTGGCCGGTGACGGATGCGTGGTCAGCACGCCGATCGGCTCGAGCGCGTATTCGTTTGCCGCCGGCGGCCCGTTGCTGGCCCCGGAGACCGCCGCGTTTCTGCTGACCCCGCTGTCAAGCCATGGCGGCTCGTGTCCGCCGCTCGTCGTGTCGGCGGCCTCGCAGGTGGAGCTCGAGGTCGGCCCGGCGTTCGGTGGGGCTCGCCTCGAAGTCGACGGAAAGCTCGCGTACAACGACGTAGAGAAGCTGACCATCCGGATGCGCACGGCTGTCGCGACGCTCGTCGGCCTAGCCGGCCAAGAACCCCTCTTGAGCGGCCTCCGGCGCCGGGGAATCATCATCGACAGCCCGCGGATTCTGGCTGAGGACGCCCGCGCTCGCGGGGGCGAGGAGGCCTGACGCCGGCTGTCGTCTGAGCGCGGTAGCTACGCTCAATCGGTGCCGTCATTCACGGAAAAACTCAGTGAGCGGGGAGTCCTGCTCGCGGACGGCGCAACCGGAACGAACTACCAGGACATGGGGATCGAGCCCGGAGTGGCTCCAGAGGAGTGGGTGTTTTCCGCCCCGGAACGGGTCGGAGAGCTACATCGCCGGTTCGCCGAGGCCGGCTCGGATCTCGTCCTCAGTTGCAGCTTCGGGGCCACGAGCCTGCGCTTGGTCGATGGTCCGCTGGCCGGCCGGACCCGGGAGCTGAACATCCGGGCCGCCGAGATCGCACGCGAGGCGGTGGGGGAGGGCCGCCTCGTGGCCGGATCGATGGGACCGACCGGGCAATTGGCCGAGCCGTTCGGCACGCTGACCCGGGACATCGCGATCGAGGCATATGCCGAGCAGGCCCAGGCGCTCGCCGACGGCGGCGTCGATCTGCTCGTGCTCGAGACTTTCTTCGCGCTCGACGAGGCGATCTGGGCCGCCGAGGGCGCGCGCAGCGTCACCGGTCTTCCGCTGGTCGCATCGTTCAGCTTCGACCAGGGCACTCGCACGATGATGGGGCTGGCAGCCGCGGACGTCGTCGCGGCGATCGAGCCCCTGGGGGTTGCCGCTCTGGGCGCAAACTGTGGCCGCTCCCTAGAGGACACCGACGTGATCGTGTCGGAGTTCCTCGAGGCATCCCCGTCGGTGCCGCTGTGGGTCAAGCCCAACGCCGGCGTGCCCCGGGTGGTCGGGGACGCGGTGCTCTACGAGGCCGATCCGGGGATGCTCGCCGACCACCTGCGCGAGTTCGCCGCGCAGGGTGCCCGGATCGTCGGCGGCTGCTGCGGGTCCACGCCTGACCACATCGCGGCGATCGCCCGGGCGCTGGGGCGTTGAGGGCTCGCCGCGGGGCGGCGCATCGAGTCCACGCGACGTGCGTGTGCGATGACTCTCGGGCGGTGGAGCGGTCTAGACCATGAGCAAAGTCACCTGCCAGGTCTCTAGCTCGCGCGACGGTTTTGTCGCCGGACCGAACCAGAAACCCGAGAATCCGATCGGCGAAGGTGGTATGAGCTGCACGACTGTGGGTTCGAGCCCCAAAGCTGGTGCGCCCAGCACGGGCTCGAGGGCGATGAGCGCTCGGCTGACGCCGAGGTGATCGACCAGGTCACGCGGGGCATCGGCGCCTACATCATGGGGCGCAAGATGTCGTTATCACCAGCCACCCGCGTGAGTCGCTGATCATGCACGGCGGAGTCGACGCTGGGCTCCGGCACGGCCGGGCTTGCGGCGCCCTGGGCCTGAGGCGACTTGCGCAGGAGCGCCAGCCCGACGCCTGCGGCGACCGCGGCGAACACCGCGCCGACCACGAAGGCGGCGTGATAGCCCCCGTTGAGCGCGCTCGCGGCGCTGTGCCCGGCGCCCTGCAGGGCCTTCGTGCGAGATGCAGCGAGGCTGGCCAGGACCGCGAGCCCCAGCGCGCCACCCATCATGAACGATGTATTGACAATCCCCGAGGCGAGCCCGGAGTCGTGGGGCTCGACATCACCCATCGCCGCGAGCAACAGCGGATTGAATGCCATTCCGGCGCCGAAGCCGAGCAGGATCATGC
>CAXMLR010000113.1:0-3570 GCA_964194275.1 uncultured Solirubrobacterales bacterium | reverse complement strand
GGGGTAGTACTTCTGCGGCTCGCCCGGTGCGCTACCCGGCTCATTGGTCGTCAGACCCACATAGGTGTTCGCCGGGCTGACCTGCACCAGTCCGGACTGGTTGAGGATCGGAACAGATACCTCGCTCGCGCCCGAGTTGAACTCGCCGATGTAGAAGACGGCCTTTGGGTCGGTGGCCGCCTTGCGGGCGTCCGCGGCCGTTTGGGTCGGATCCCATTTGCCCGCCTGGGCGGTGGAGTCGTCGAGCGACTGGTAGTTGACCGTGAAAGTGCCGGCCTTGCCGCCCGCCTCCGACAGGGCCAGCTTGATCCCGTTGACCAACGGCCCGGTCTGGGCGCTCGACGCTCCCTGGAGCGGGAGGCTCGAGTAGACGTCGATCGTGTTCGCACCCCCAGTGCTTCCACTGCTGCTGCTAGCACCGCTGCTGCTAGTGCTGCTGCTGCTGCCGCCGCAGGCGGCCAGCACCAGCACCGTACCCGACAGCAGACATCCCATCATGGCTCTGCTGAGAAAACGCATGCTCCTCCTCTGATCGATGCCCCGTTCTCTCCGAAACTGGGTAGGCGCGCAGCCTAATGGGGCCTGCGGACCTCAGCAAGGCCCTGATGGGGGCGCCCTAACCTAACGTTCATCGCACCGTGGACCCGCTCGTACACAAGTACAAGCAGAATTCTTCTCAGGCGTCGATCGCCTTCCAGAAGGACAATCGGCCCGAGATCACCCGGTAGACGCCGTAGCGGCGGATCGTGGACTCGCCATCGGCGCCGATGCTGTAGGTGCCGAGCACGCTGCGCCGGTCCCGGGTGCCGAACAGCGCCGATAGCACGCGGGAGCGACGGAGCGACCGCGTGCCGTTGTCGCTGGCACGCGCGATCGATCCGAGCAGCAGACTCATCGCCTCATAGCCGTAGATCGCCGTCGGCTGAGGCGACCCGTAGAGCTTTGCGTAGTTCAGCAGCACCCGCTGCCCCAAGGGTGGATAGGCCGCGGAGTCGAGGGTGGCGACCGTGATCAGCACGCGGGAATCCAGGGTCGCGGGAATGCCGCCCTGGAGCGGGTCGGTGTAGGTGCTCTCGGCGACCCCGGCCGAGCCGAAGATCCGGGCCTGGGGGAGGATCGCCGCGAGCTGGCGAGTCAGCAGCACGGCGTTGCTCTCGGTGATCGCGCTGATCAGGACGCAGTCGCTGCCAGTCTGGGCGACGGCGGCGGCCAGCGAGCTGTAGTCGGTCGCCGTGATGTCGAACACCTGCACCCCGGCCACCTGGAGGCCCGCGGACTCGGCGGCCGCCGAAAAGCTCGCGGCGGTGTCCACCCCATCGACCTCGCCATCATCAAGGACGTAGGTCCGGCGGCAGCCGACGCTCTTCTGCAGCCGAACCTGGACCGCGGCCTGGATTGCGTCACTGGGAACCACGCGGACGAACGTCCGGACGCCGGTCGGGTAGTACTTCTCCGGCTCTCCCGGCGAGGCTCCCGGTCCGGCGTCGGTCAGACCGACGGCCGTGCTAGCCGGACTGATCTGCGCGATTGCGGCCCGGTTGAGCAGCGGGATTGAGACGGCGCTGGCGCCCGAGTTGAGCTCGCCGAGGTAACCGATTGTGGTGCTGTCATGGGCGGCGAGCCGGGCATTGAGCGTGGTCTGCCCCGGGTCCCACTCGCCGCGCTGGGCCGTCGAGTCGTCGAGTGGCTTGAACACGACGCGGTACTTGCCGATGCGTCCGTGGATCTGGGCCAGCGCAAGGCTGGCGCCGTCCACCGCGGCCATCCCGTTGACCTGGGAGGCGCCATGCAGCGGAACGCTCGCATAGACCGTCAGGGTCCGCCCCACGACTTGGTCGCCTCCCGGAGCAGTGCCGCCACAACCGGTGAGCAGCGCGCAGCCGAGGACACCGACGACGGCGATGATCGCGGCGAATCCGGGCCGGCCCCGCCTCACGCTTGCATCCTCGCTAAAAGCGCCCGTCACCCCTGCACTTGCACGAACTTGAACGGGACCAGGGCCCCGGCCCGCAAGCGCTCGAAGACGAACGGGCCCAAGCTCGTGTCGCCGTTGACGTTGATCGAATAAGAGCCCAGAACGGACGGACGGTTCTTGATGGCGAAGAAGTCGCGCACCACCGTCGAGCGGTTGTTGGCCGATCCCCCGGCCTCCTTGAGCACATCGATGACCGAGGTCACGGCCTCGTAGCCGAAGATCGCTTGCGGCACCGGGGAGCGATGGTAGGCCGCGCGGAAGGCTGCGGCGAATACCTGGACCGGGGAGCCGACCTGCTTGGCCGGAAGCCCGGGCACGGAGATGTAGAGGTTCGGCTGGCCGGAGGTCAGACCCGCGGTGAGGGTCGAGCCGGCGAGCGCCGAGGGCCCGAACAGCTTCAGGCTTGCATTGGCGCCGGCGGCGCTGGTGAACATCCGCGCGGCAGCGGCTTGGTCGCTACTGCCGTAGAACATCCCGTCGGCTCCGCTCGGCGACGACACGACGGTGATCCCGGCCGAAGACGCGTCGCTGCGGACGAGCGCCGCGATCGCGTTGCCGTAGGGGCTGGCGTCCTCACCGACCGCGAGGCGCTTCACGCCCAGCGCCTGCATCTCCTGAATCTGGGCCTTGGCCTCCAAGGCGGTCGTGGGGACGACCCTGGCGAACGTGCGTCCGTAGGTCTTGAGCGACTCGTAGTAGCGGCTCGGCGATCCCGAAACCGCGGAGCTCGGCTGCGTCAACTCGACGGCGGTGTCGGTCGGCGAGACCTGGAGCAGGTCCTGCGCATTCGTGATCCCGAGGGTGTCCGCCGACGCCCCGGGCAAGATCTCGCCGATGTAGGCGATCGCCGCGGTGTTCTGAATCGCGGCGCGAGGATTGTCCGAAAGCTTTGCGCTCCCCACCCGCTGGAACGAGAGCTTGTACGCGCTCACTTCGGTCTGCTTCTGCGTGAAGGCCAGCTGCTCGGCGTCGGCGACGTCCTGGGCGACGGGATCCGAGGACGCCCCAGCGGGGACGCTCGCGTAGATGGTCAAGCTCTTGCCCGTCGCGGTCACCGTGGTGCCACCGGCGGCGGCGCAGCCGGCGACGCCGGCCGTGGCCATCACTCCGGCAAGCATCCACGCACGAGCGCGGACCCGTGCCGGGCTCCGTCCGAGCACCCTGCTGAGCATGGGTCGGCGCTAGTCCCGCCGACCGGGCAGGAACGGGATCAACTGGCGAACGGCAATCGCGACCAACACCATCAGGACCACGATCAGGATGGCGTCGAACCCCGACACGTTGAGCGCCCAGAGGACGATCCACAGACAGAGGCCGGCGGTGGCGGTGAGAATCAGGCCCATCGTCCGTGGATCCTAACCGAGAGGCTGGTCGCGGAGCGCTTGGGAGAACTCACCGATCAGAGCGCCGGTGGCCGCGACGGGGTCATCGGCCTCGGCGGCGGCGCGCACGAGGCGAGTCCCGACGATCACGCCGTCGGCGCCGGCCGCGGCGGCAGCGGCGGCTTGAGCTGCGGTCCCGATTCCAAAGCCGACCGCCACCGGCACCGCGGTGCTCGCCGCGGCCCGCGCCAGCACCGCGGCGAGCCCGCCGTC
>CAXMLR010000112.1:0-2106 GCA_964194275.1 uncultured Solirubrobacterales bacterium | reverse complement strand
CGACCGGATCGAGTTCGAGGGCCCGGACACCGTGGCGGCGGTGATCCTCGAGCCGGTCCAGAACGCCGGTGGCTGCTTCACCCCGCCGGAAGGGTACTTCCAGCGCGTGCGTGAGATCTGCGATGAGTACGACGTGCTGATGATCTCCGACGAGGTGATCTGCGCGTGGGGCCGACTCGGCGAATGGTTCGGCGCCGACCGATACGACTATCTCCCGGACGTGATCACCACCGCCAAGGGCCTGACCAGCGCGTATGCGCCGATGGGCGCGGTGATCGTCTCTGACCGAATCGCTGAACCGTTCATGGAGGGCAACCACAGCTTCACCCACGGGATCACGTTCGGCGGCCATCCCGTCAGCGCTGCCATCGCCATGGCCAACCTGGATGCGTTCGAGCAGGAAGGCGTGATCGAGCATGTGCGCGCCCACGAAGCAGAGTTCCGGGCCACGCTCGACTCCCTGCGGGATCTGCCGATCGTCGGCGATGTCCGCGGTGCCGGGTACTTCCAGGCGATCGAGCTGGTCCGTGACAAGGAGACCAAGGAGTCGTTCTCCGACGAGGAGGCCGAGACGCTGCTGCGCGGCTATCTCTCCGGTGAGCTCTACCGGCGTGGGCTCATCTGCCGGGCGGATGATCGAGGTGACCCGGTGATCCAGCTCTCGCCGCCGCTGATCGCCGGCCCCGAGCAGTTCAAGGAAATCGAATCGATCCTGCGGTCGGTGCTGACCGAGGCCGGCGAGCGGATGCATGTGCACGGCGGCGTCCACCGGGGAAGCCACGCGGCTACCCGGCCGCAGTCTTGACGAGGACCGTTGCTGACCGTTCGTGATCTGCTCGGAGAGCTGGACGTCCGGCTGCTGACCGGAGAGGCAGGACTCGAGCTTCCGGTCCGCTGGGTTCACATCTCCGAGCTGCGGGACCCGACGCCGTGGCTGTCCGGGGGTGAGGTGCTGCTCACCACCGGCATGCAGCTCGATACGGCTGCCCGCCAGCGCGAGTTCATCACGCGGCTGGCCGACCATCAGCTGGCCGGGCTCGGATTCGGGTCGGGGTTCGGCCACGACCACGTGCCTGACGCGATTCTCGAGGTCGCTGCCGAGCGCGACTTTCCGGTGTTCGAGGTGCCCTACGCGGTGCCGTTCATCGCCATTACCGAAGCCGCGTTCTCTCAGCTGGTCAACGAGCAGTACGCGGTTCTCCGCCGAGCTCTGGCTGCGCAGGAGCGCCTCGAGCGAATCGTTCTCTCTGAGCGCGGGCTCGATGCGCTGGCCGGAGCGCTGGCGGCGCTGATCGGTGCTGCGGTCGCGGTGTTCGACCCCCGGGGAGAGCTCCTCGCCCAGCACGCGTTCCGGCGCCCGGTGCAGGAGGAGTCGCTCGACGTGCTGAAGACTGAGCTGCGTGAGCGGGGACGTCGCCGGGACGGTCGTGCGTTCATGCCCAGCGGCGAGGAAGGCGGCCGGGCGCTGGCGCTCCCCGTCGCCCCCGACGGGGTTGGCGTCTCCGGCGGGTCGGCCGGCGGTCGTGTGCCGGAGGCGTGGCTGGTGGCGATCAAGGACTCCGGTCCGCTGTCGGACTTCGATCGGCTGACGCTGAACCAGGCCGTCACCATCGTCGCACTCGAGCTGCTGCGGGCGCGGGTCGCGGGGGACACCGAGCGGCGGCTGGCCGGGGACGTGCTGGCGGCGATCGTCCGAGGCGAGCTGTCCGGGGGCGAGCTCAAGCGGAGGCTGCAACCGTTTGGACTGACCGATCGCGTGGCGGCGATCGTCGTGACCCGCTCGGGCAACGGTCGTAGCTCGCCGGCTCCCGCCGAGCTGGCGCTGGCGGCGGCGCTGCGCGACGACGCGGCGCCGGCCCTGGTGGCCACCAGCGGTTCGCTGACCTGCGCGCTCGTGCCCGGGATGGAGGAAGAGGATCTGTTCTCGCTCGCCCACCGCGCGACGTCGCGCCTGGGCACCGAGCTCGAGGTTCTGGTTCAGGCCGGGGTCGGCCGCGCCGTGCCGCTGGCCGACGCCCGCCGCAGCTTTCACGAGGCGCGCTGCGCACTCGACGCGCTCACGTTGGGGATGAGCACTAACGGATCGAGCGCCAACGGCGGCTCGGG
>CAXMLR010000111.1:0-4297 GCA_964194275.1 uncultured Solirubrobacterales bacterium | reverse complement strand
CTGATCGCCTGCTCGCACGTCTCCTGGGTGAGCGGACGGGTCATGGACATCCGGGCGCTCGCCAGCTCCGGTGTGCCCATGCTGCTCGACGCCGCGCAGGCGATCGGTGCGGTGCCGGTCGATGTGCGTGAGCTCGGGTGTGACTTCTACGCCGCCTCCGGCCAGAAATGGCTCTGCGGCCCGGAGGGGAGCGGCTGCTTGTACGCCCGCGCCGATCGCCTCGACGACTTGCTCGTGCCGTGGCCCGGTTACGGATCCCTCGCGGACCCACATGAGGCCCTTGACTTCGAGCCCGCGGAGTCTTCCTCACGTCTCGATCACGGATTTCCCGCGGGGATGAGGAGCGCCTGGGCGCTCGCCTCGCTCGGGGTGTTCGAAGCCGCGGGATGGAACTGGGTTCACGACCGCGCCGCGACGCTGGCCGCGTGGCTGGCTGACCGCCTCACCGAGTCCGGTCTGGAGGTCGGACCGCGCGGGCGCTCGACGCTCGTCTCCTGGAAGGCAGAGGACCCGGAGGCCGAGGTGGCGCGACTGGCGGCAGCGGGAATCCTCGTGCGCAGCATCCCGGCGTTCGGGCTCGTCCGTGCCTCGGTCGGCGCCTGGTCCTCCGAGGCGGAGCTCGAGGAGCTTGTGCGCAACCTCGCGCCGTAACCGGGGCTCAGTCGAGAATGCGGTGTGCGTGCGTATACACGTTCACACTGGAACCACGGGCGAAGCCGCACAGCGTCAGACCGCGATCCTCCGCGACCGAGATCGCCAGCGAGCTGGGTGCGCCGACGCCGACCAGCATTGGCGCTCCGGCCACTGCTGCCTTCTGCACGAGCTCGAACGAGAGCCGGCCGCTGACGCAGAGGATCTGGCCCGCGAGTGGCACCAAGCCGTCGATCAGCGCCCGGCCGATCACCTTGTCCATCGCGTTGTGGCGGCCGACATCCTCGCGTGTGATCCGGAGCTCCCCGTCAGCGCTGAAGAGACCCGTGGCGTGCAGGCCGCCGGTATGCTCGAACGTCGGCTGTTCGAGCCGCTCCGGGAGGCTGGCCACCAGCGCGCGCGCCACTTGCGGCCCCGGGGCGAGCGCTGCGCTCAGCACCGCCACCTCCTCGAGGGCACCCTTGCCGCATACCCCGCAGGAGGACGTGGTGTAAAAGCGCCGCTGGCTGGCATCACGGAGCAGCGGTCCCGCGACCTCGATCGTGTTCGCCGCCAAGTCGTCGGTCAGTCCCGCGAGGCGTGGGCCGTCGATCAGTCCTTCGCTGAGCAGGAAACCGAGCGCGAGCTCTTCGTCGTGACCGGGCGTTCGCATCGTCACCGCGAGCGGCTCGCCGTCGACACGAATCTCAAGCGGTTCCTCTACCGCGACGACATCCTCGCGGCCGTCGTGAACAACCCTGGCGAAGGCCGCCGGCATCAGCGCAGAGCGGCCGCGCGCACGAGATACGCGTTGACGAAGCGCAGCCGCGTGAGCTGGATCAGGTTGTCCGTGACGGTGGTGGCCCTCATAGCGTCCGGAACGATAGCCCGGCGGCCGGGAGCCGGGGCGACGTGCGCTCCCGGCCCCAGCCACTAGGCCTGCGAGCCGGAGGCCAGCGCCTGCGTCTGGGCAGCCGCGGGCACCGTGTCCTTGACCAACTCCCGACAAGGTCGGGCGCGGTGTTCATGCTCGACTTGCAGCGCGCTGCGGCGGCGATGACCGCGGAATCGGACGCGACCGATGCGCCGGTGGCGGTCTCGGATCAGACCCGATCTAGTCCCTGGGTGGAGACGGCTAAGTCAGCCTGGGCGCCAGCTCGCGGCCGAGCACCGCGACGAACTCGAGGTCGTCATGAGCGAGGTGCTGACACATCACCCGGCTGACGCCGGCTCCCTTCAGAGCCTCCAGCTGCTCGGCGGCCTGCTCCACGGTGCCGACGATCCACCCGTCCGGCGGTGCCGCCAGGAACTGCTCTGCGGTGCCGCCGAGCCGAGCGGTCACCCGGACGGCTCGTTGGCGGAGGTCGCTTGGGTCAACCCCGGCGATCACCCCGGTCATGATCGAGAACGGAATCGCGTCCCGTCCCGCCCGCTCGCACGCTCGGTCGATCTGGCTCTTTCGCTCACGGACCTCAGCCAGAGTGGGGAACGCTGTGTTGTATTCATCAGCAAAGCGTCCCGCCAGCGTCGAGCTCCGCGGCCCCGCCGTGCCTCCCATGATCAGCGGTGGATGCGGGCGTTGGACCGGCTTCGGCTGGGCTTCCAGATCACGCAACGTGTAATGCCGGCCCGCGAACGAAAAAGGCTTCTCCCCCCAGTTGCCAAGCACGATTTGTAGCTGTTCCTCGAGGATGTCCATGCGCTCTCGGGTCGGGGCGAACGGGAGGCCGTAGGCCTCGTGCTCGCGCTCGTGCCAGCCCGCCCCGAGCCCCAGCTCGATCCGCCCGCCGGAGATCTGGTCAGCCGTGGTGACCAGTTTGGCCAGCAACGATGGGTGACGGAATGTGGCGGGGGACACCATCGTGCCGAGCCGCAGCGTCGATGTCACGGCGGCCAGCGCGTTGAGCGTGCCCCAGGCATCCAGCGCCCCTCGCTCAGGATGTCGACCGTCGAGATTGAGCAGATGGTCAGAGCGAAACAGCGTCGAAATGCCGTGCTCCTCGCACGCCCGGGCGATGTCCAGCCATTGCGGCCAGCTCACCCCCTCCTGACCCTCGATCATCAAGCTCAGATCCATGGTCCGTTCACAGACTCAGGCTCCACGGCCGGCTCTAGAGCGGAAGCTCGTCCGGGTCCCGGCGGGCGGTCTCGATCTCGGCCCACACGTGCGTCGTGCCCTCGAACGCTCCCCAGGAAGCGGAGAGGGACTGGACGATGTGCAAGCCGTGCCCGCCGTCGCGAGCGCCCTGCTCGCGCACACCGACCGCTGCCCCTTGGCCTTGGTCGACCACCTCGACCCTTAGCCGGTCGTCGAGAAGCTGGAGTCGCAGCTCGATCGCTCCGGTGCCGTGGACGTACGCGTTGTTGACGAGCTCGGAGATGACCGTCTGCGCGTCTCCGAGCGCCGTCGGCGCGAGCTGATTCTCTAGCCGCTCCCGTACGATGCGCCGCGCGACCGACCCACAGCTCGGGTCACGGGGCAAGCGGGAGCAAATCGTGTCTGTCATCGGGTCATCTACGCGGTCGTACAGATCGTAGCCCCCGACGCGGGTGATGGCCAATGCTGCCGCATTCGGAGGAAGCGAACCGGGGCCCGAAGACGCCCCACCTCCGCTATTGGCACTTCGCCAAGAACTGCTATTTTGAGCGCACGCCGCCGTAAACAGGCGCAATGCCGGGCAGGCGCTGCGCAGCAAGCTGAAAAAGGAGCTGATCGGACCATGGCCGCTACCGATGCGTTCGTCTTCGACGCAATCCGCACCCCCCGAGGTAAGGGCAAGGTGAACGGATCGCTGCACACCGTCAAGCCGGTCGACCTAGTGGTCGGCCTGATGCACGAGATGCTGGTCCGCAACGACCAGCTCGATCCCAAGCGGGTCGATGACGTTGTCCTCGGATGTGTATCGCCGGTCGGCGACCAGGGCGCCGACATCGCCAAGACGGCGGCGATCAAAGCGGGGCTCCCGGACACCGTCGCCGGTGTGCAGCTGAACCGCTTCTGCGCCTCCGGCCTCGAGGCCGTCAACATTGCGGCCCAGAAGGTCGCCTCCGGCTGGGAGGATCTGGTGCTGGCCGGTGGCGTCGAATCGATGTCACGCGTCCCGATGGGATCCGACGGCGGAGCTTGGGCGATGGATCCCGAGACGAACTACGACACGTCGTTCGTTCCCCAGGGCATCAGTGCCGACCTGATCGCGACGGTCGAGAGCTTCAGTCGTGAGGACGTCGACGCCTACGCAGCGCAGTCCCAGGAACGCGCGGCCGCCGCACGGGGCTCCGGCAAGTTTGACGGTTCGGTGATTCCCGTGCGGGACATCAACGAGAACGTCGTGCTCGAGCGCGATGAGTTCATCCGGCCCGGCACGACCGTGGAGACGCTGTCGGGGCTGAACCCGTCCTTCCAGGTGATGGGTGAGATGGGTGGCTTCGACGCGGTCGCGCTCCAGAAGTACCATTGGATCGAGAAGATCGAGCACGTCCACACGCCCGGTAACTCCTCGGGAATCGTCGACGGCGCGTCGCTGATGATGATCGGCAACGAGCAGACGGGCCGTGAGCAGGGACTGAAGCCCAAGGCGCGGATCCTCGCCACTGCGGTTTCCGGGTCCGATCCGACGATCATGCTCACCGGCCCCGCGCCGGCCAGCCGCAAGGCGCTGGGCAAAGC
>CAXMLR010000110.1:0-2111 GCA_964194275.1 uncultured Solirubrobacterales bacterium | reverse complement strand
CGCGTCTCGGCGGGGCGGCCCGCGCGCCAGGTCTCCGCCCCCACGTTGTCACGGATCTTCGCGGTCTCCTCGTCGAGGATCTCCCGCACCAGCTCTGGTGTGACGATGCGACCGTCCTGGAGCTGGACGCCATGGTGGACCCACTGCCAGATCTGGGAGCGGGAGATCTCCGCCGTGGCGGCGTCCTCCATCAGCGAGTTGATCGCGGCGGCCCCCCGACCTCCGAGCCAGAAGGAGATGTATTGAAACCCTACGCTCGCGTCGGTGCGCAGTCCGGCCTCGGTGATCTCCCCGGGCGTCGCGGCCAGATCGAGCAGCTGGGCGGCCGTGACCTCCACGTGCTCACGCTGGCGGCCGAGCTGGTTTGCCGCACCGTTCAGCCCTTGCTGGAACACGTCTCGGGCAACGGGAACCAGATCCGGATGGGCGACCCAGCTGCCGTCGTAGCCCTGCTCCACCTCGCGCTGCTTGTCGGCGCGGACGCCGTCGAGCGCCTTGGCGTTCGCCGCCTCGTCCTTGCGTGATGGAATCAATGCCGCCATCCCGCCCATCGCGTGGGCGCCCCGGCGATGACACGTCTTGGCCAGCAGGTCCGCGTAGGCCCGCATGAACGGCACGGTCATCGTTACCGCGCTGCGATCCGGCAGCACCATCTCCGGCCGATCGGGAAAGCACTTGATAGCCGAGAACATGTAATCCCAGCGTCCGGCGTTCAGACCCGCCGAATGATCGCGGAGCTCGTAGAGAATCTCGTCCATCTCGAAGGCCGCGGGCAGCGTCTCGATCAAGACGGTCGCCCTGATCGTTCCCCGGTCGACCCCGAGCGCATCCTGCGCAAAGCAGAACACCTCGTTCCACAGTCTCGCCTCCCGGTGCGACTCGAGCTTGGGGAGGTAGAAGTACGGCCCCGAGCCGTTCGCGAGCAGCCGTGGGGCGCAATGGAAGAAGTACAGGCCGAAGTCCATCAGCGCGCCAGCGATCGGCTCGCCGTCGACGAGCAGGTGCCGCTCGGGCAGGTGCCAGCCGCGGGGGCGAACCAGCAGCGTCGCCGGATCCTCCACCAGCTCGTAGTGACGGCCGTCGGACCCGTCGTAGGTGATCGTCCGGTCGATCGCGTCCCGGAGGTTGATGTGACCCTCGACCATGTTGCGCCAGGTGGGCGCGCTGGCGTCCTCGAAGTCGGCCATGAACCCGTCCGCGCCCGAGTTCAGGGCGTTTATCACCAGCTTGCGATCGGTCGGGCCGGTGATCTCGATCCACCGCTGCTGCATGTCCGCCGGCGCGGCCGCAACCTGCCATTCGCCAGCGCGCACGTCCGCGGTGGCGGAGAGGAAATCGAGCTCCTCCCCGGCTGCCAGACGAGCACGACGCTGCGCGCGCGCCTCCAGCAGATCACGCCTCACATCTCCGAACTCGCGTTGCAGTTTGCCCACGAAGTCGAGCGCGTCGGGGGTCAGCACCTCCTCAAAGCCCGGCTCGATCGCTCCGCGCAGCTCAAGACTTGCATGAGTAGCCATGGTCAGCCCATCCTTTCACCTCGGGGCTCCCCGGGGACAGCGCCGGTAAAACCCCGCTCCCGCCGGACCGTGTTCGGCAGCGCCCGCCCGAGCTCAAAGGCCAGCGCCCCGAGCAGATCTAGCAGAGCGAAGCCGGCCGCGTCACGATCGCCCCGGACGAGCCCGCGGACGAGCATTTTGGCGCTGCCGGCCAAGCGCCGGAGCAGAGCGCTCGGGGTCGGTGCCGGGATCGCGCCCGGGTAGCGCCGATCCAGCCACGCCGCGCCGGCACCGTGACGCACGAGCTGGCCGATCCGTGCCGCGATCGTGCTCCGGCTGCTGTGGGAGACGATCGCCTGCGGTCGGTACTCGAGCCCCCAACCGGCGGCAACCAGCCGGAAGCAGAGATCTGCATCCTCGGCCGTTCGGGCCTCAGCCGTGAAACCGCCGACCTCGGCGAACGCACAGGCGCGGACGGCGCAATTCGCGCTCTGCGCGTAGGCGAACCCGCCCCGGCTGAGCGTGTTGACCTGGCTCATCTGAGCCCGGGCGGCGGCGTGACGGGATGCCAGCCGGTCCGTTTGCGCTACGTCGCGGATCGCGCCGGCCAGGACC
>CAXMLR010000109.1:0-5361 GCA_964194275.1 uncultured Solirubrobacterales bacterium | reverse complement strand
AACATGGTCAAGCGCGGCTGGCTCGCGGTGTACGCGTCAGACGCTCACGCGAGCGAGAAGATGGTGCCCTCGATTGAGGGTGAATTCGCGCGCAAGCGGCGGATGATGAGCCACGGTTGGCCGATCGTGCTGCGCGGAGGCATGCTGTCGCCTCGCGGCTACGGCCCGCTGTACACGCTGATGATCTTCTCCCACCGCGTACTGCGCTACGCCTCCCCGTTCCTGCACGTGATCGCTCTCGCCACCAGCCTCGCCCTGATTGGTCAGGGCTGGGTGTACGTCGCGGCGGTGGTCATCCAGCTCGGCGTGCTGCTCGCCGCGCTGCTGGCGCCGGCGGTTCCGGCGCGGCCACTGCTCGTGGCCCGGTACTACGTGCTCACGACGGCATCGCTGGCGGCTGGTCTGTGGGACTGGCTGACGCATGGAACCACTGCCGGGTGGGAGCCCGCGGAGGGCACGCGATGATCAAGCGCGGGCTCGACATCGTGATCGCGTTGATCGGCTCGATTCTCTCCGCTCCGCTGATTGCGCTGCTGGCGGTGACGATTAGGATCGAATCCCGGGGTCACCCGATTTATCGGCAGGTGCGGGCAGGGCAGCACGGTGAGTCGTTCTCCATCTACAAGCTCCGGACGATGGTGCCAGGCGCCGAATTCACCGGTGCCGGCCTGGCGATTCAGGCGGGAGATGACCGGATCACCCGAACCGGAGCGTTCCTGCGGCGGTACTCTCTGGACGAGCTGCCGAACCTGTGGAACGTCGTTCGCGGCGAGATGTCGATCGTCGGCCCGCGGCCCACCGTCCCGGTGCAGGTGGAGCAGTACACCGAGCGCGAGCGCGGGCGGCTGGCGGTGAAGCCGGGCATCACCGGCTGGGCCCAGGTCAATGGCCGGGCGTCGTTGCCTTGGTCAGAACGGATCGAGCTCGACCTCTGGTACGTCGAACACCGAACTGTGTGGCTTGATCTGAAGATCCTGGCCCGGACGGTGAGCATGGTCCTCACCGGGCATGGGCTGTACAAAGGGGATACTGGCGGATGGCATCCACCGAGCGCGACGTAGGCATCCTGCTCACCGGGGTGGGCAAGCGCTACGACATCGTGTCCGCGTTCGCTCAGCACGCAACGGTCCTCGCAGCGGACCCCAATCCCCTGGCTCCGGCGCAGTACGCCGCCCATCATCGCCGTGCCGTGCCCCGGATCGATGATCCCGGCTACGTGCCGGCGTTGCGTGAGCTGTGCGAGTCGCACAACGTCGGAGCCGTTGTTCCGTTGACCGATCTCGACATCGAAGTGCTCGCTCATGCGCGGGCGGCTGGACAGTTGCCCGCCTTCGTGCCGGATCCGGAGATCGCGCGTGCGACATTCGACAAGTACGAGGCGCATCTGCTGCTCGAGCGTCTCGGTCTGCCCTCGCCCCCGACCGTGCTCCCAGGGGAGTCCGTGCCCGGCTATCCGGTGATGGTGAAGCCGCGCCAGGGATCGGGCGCACGCTCGATTCATCGCGCGGTCGATGCCCGGGCGGCAGAGTTCTTCGTCGACTACGTAGACGAGCCGGCGATGGTCCAGCGGCTGATGGACGGGCCGGAGTTCTCGATCGACTGCCTGTCCGACCTGGGTGGAAGCTGTCTGAACGCGATCCCGCGCACGATGATCGAGTCGCGCGGAGGTGAGTCGATCAAGGGTCAGGTGATCGCCGACGCTGAGCTGATCGACCTGGGACAGCGTGTGGTGGAGGCCCTCGGGGTTCGCGGGCCGTGCACGGTGCAAGTGATCCGGGACCGGGAGATCGGCCTCGGCATCACCGATGTGAACACTCGCTTCGGGGGCGCCTTCCCGGCGCCGATCTTCGCTGCACTTCCCGGGCGCAGCTATCCCGAGCTGATCGTCCGGATGGCACGTGGCGAGGAAATCGAGCCGCACGTCGGTGAGTTCCGAGCCGGTATCACGTTCACCCGGTACTTCTGGCAGCTCGAGCTGGACGAGGCACTGCGTCCGACGGGGCGGGACATCGTTGAGCCCCCCGGGCCGCCGGCACCACGCGTCCGCTAGCTAGCGCTCCTTCGGGGCCGAGATCGCCCCCGCGGCCTCGGGGCCGTATTGGCGCTGTGCCAGCAGGCACGATACCGTCTGCCGCCCAGGCACACGCGTCCACTCGGGCGTATTAACCAGGAGGACAGATTTTCATGGCGAAAGCCCCACGATCGCTGGCCGGCAAGGTTGTCGCAATCACAGGCGGCGCCCGCGGTATCGGCCGCGCGACGGCGTCCGCGCTCATCGCGCAGGGCGCTCGGGTAGCGATCGGCGACATCGATGCGACGCTGGCCGAGCGCACGGCCCAGGAGTTGGGCGCCGGCACCGTCGGTCTGCCGCTCGACGTGACCGACCGCTCCAGCTTCGAGACGTTCATGCGCGCGACCGAAAGTGCCCTCGGGCCACTCGACGTGCTGATTAACAACGCGGGCATCATGCCGATCGGTCCGTTCGCTGAGGAGACTGACGCGACCGCCAAGCGGATGATCGACATCAACCTGCACGGGGTCATCTATGGCTCCAAGCTGGCTCTCGATCGCTTCCTGCCGCGCGGCCGGGGCCACCTCGTCCAGATCGCCTCCGCGGCCGGCAAGGCCGGGTTCCCGGGGGGTGCCACCTACTGCGCCACCAAGCACGCCGTCGTCGGCCTGAGCGAGGCCATTCGCGCCGAAGTCCACGGCACCGACATCGACGTCAGCATCGTGATGCCGGTCGTGGTCAACACCGAGCTCGGATCGGGGCTTCCGGAGACCCGCGGCTTCAAGGCGATGCAGCCCGAGGATGTGGCCGCCGCGATCGTCGAGGCGCTGCAGACGGGCCGCTTCGAGGTCTTCGTACCGAAAGCGATGAGCGGCATGGTCCGCCTCAACGCGTTGATGCCGCGGCGCGCGATGGAGGCGGTCAACCGGATGCTGAAGGGCGACCAGGTCCTGATGGCGCCCGACCACAACGCCCGCGCGGCCTACGAGGCGCGGATGGTGGAGACCATCGCACCGGCTGAGACAGAGTCAGAAACGCCGGGCAACGGTGAGGCGATAGCCGTGGCCGCAGCGCGGGAAGCGGAACCGGTCTAGCTGGCAGGGGCCCACTGGCTAGAGGGGCAGGACCTTGGCCCAGGGCGCCCGCGCTCTGGGTCAAGGACCAGCGGCGGCGCGGAGAATCAGGCCCCGGACGCCAACCAGTCTGCAATCAGGCGCCCGATCTCCGGGCCGGCATCTTCCTGGAGGAAGTGGCTGGCGTCGGGGATCACGTGGTCCACCTCGGTGCCGATCGCCTGGGCGAAGCGCCGGCCGACCTCGAGCGGAATCACGGGATCCGAATCCGCCCACAGCACGAGCTTCGGCCGCCGGTCATCCTGCATCGCGTCCAGCACGCGCTGGCCGGCCCGGGCGCCCGGCATCTCCGGTGAGGTCGGAAGCATCAGCGGAAAGGCGCGCGCCCCGGCCTTCGACTCGGGATTCGGAAACGGGGCGTCGTAGGCGCCGATCACCTCGTCGCCCGGATCCTGCTTGCACCCCCCACGGACCAGAAACCCGATCGGCAGGTCCTCTGTGCGCTCCACGAAGTCCCGGAAAGCCCGCCAGGCGTCGGTCATCGCCTGATGGCCGGTGAACAAGCCCGTGTCGAGAACGACGATTCTGGCGATCCGGTCCGGGTGCTCGGTGGCCAGCCGCAGGCCCACTGGGCCGCCCCAATCGTGCACGACCACGGTGGCTTCACGCAGATCGAGCTGGTCCAACAGCGGGGCGAGCGCCGCCGTGTGCCGGTCGTAGCTGTACCAGTCGGGGTCCGTCGGTTTGTCCGAGCGCCCGAACCCGGGCAGATCCGGAGCGATGCAGCGGTAGCCGGCCGCGAGTACCGGCGGTATCACCTTCCGCCACAGAAACGACCACGTCGGCTCGCCGTGGAAGAAGACGACCGGCTTCCCCTCGCCCTCGTCGAGATGCGCGAGCCTCAAGCCTTCGAACTCACGGAAGTGCGGCTGGAACGGAAAATCCGGCAGGTCTTGCAGGATCTCGTCGGGCGTACGGATCGCGTCGGTCATGGCCAGGAACCTACAGGGAATGCGTGGGGCCGAACGCGTTGACCGGGACAGCCGAACTGCGTAATCGGTGACCACGGCCCTTACACGCCGCTCCCGATCACTCTCGACGCGTCGCCCGCCACCGTTACCTCGATCGTGTCCGGATGCCGCACCCACGCAATCAGGTTGAGCGCTTGCAACCGGTCGAGCATCGCCTGGAGCGCCTGGGCCTGGGCCGGGCTGCGGTATCGGCGGGCGATCGCAAACGTGTAGCCGGTGCCCGCCGGGGGATCGTCGGCTCCGAGCAGCCTCTGGTAGCGGGTGTCGAAAACCGTGCTGTGCACGGTCAGCGGACCCTGAGAGCCGGACAGGGAGCGAACCCGGGCGGCCAGTTCGACGAGTAGGTCGAGGGCCACGGGCCGCAGCCCGCGGTAGAGCGCCGCCGGCGCTCCGAGGCGGTGGGCAAGGGCGCCCATCGTGCGGCTGTAGGCCAGACCCAGCTGGACCGCGTTCTTCGGGAGCGGCACCAGGGTCCCCCGGGAGTACGCCGTCGAGAGCGCGGCTGGGTCGGCGAAGCTGACCTCGCGGTCGGGTGGGTGCAGGACCTCGGCGGTGGAGTCGTAACCGGTCTCGAGGCCGGCCAAGCGCGTCAGCGATCCCCGATCGGACCGATAGAGACGCATGATCTGGGCTGCGCCCAGCACCCTCCAGAAGTACAGCGACGACTGGTCGCCGAACCCGGCGAGGAGGTGAAACGTCGTCGCGTGGCGCTCAGGCGAGGTGTCGAAGTACAGCTGCGCGTATGGAACCGATTGCCCGCCGTCATAGTCGGCCAGGACCTGTTGGAGGTTGCCGATCCCCATGTGGTAGGAGACCACGGCGAGGTCCCGCCGTCCGAACTTCTGCCTGGCGAGCTTCAGGTAACGGACTGTCGCCGCCAGTGCTCGGCGGGGGTCGAAGCGGTCGTCGGCTCTGGCTAGCCGCGTGAGCAGTCGGCCCAGTTGCCGGGGGGAGGAGGCGTTGGCGATTGCGCCGAGCAGCTGACGGCTGCGGGCCAGGTCGATGTGCATGCCCAGCAGCGAGCGCCCGGTGTCGGCCAGGATCTGCGTCAGCCCAGCGGCCGCAGAGGGATCGGTGCCCGCAATCACGTCGGGGCGCCCAGCACTCTCGACGAAGACCAGCGCTTCGACGAGCGCTGGATCGATGCCGGTCCCTTGTGTGGCGGCGTCGATCATCCGGCGGTAGGGGGCGACTCGGGCCGCGGTGGCGAGCGCGCCACCGGGGCTCTTGGTGAACAGCACCTGTC
>CAXMLR010000108.1:0-19466 GCA_964194275.1 uncultured Solirubrobacterales bacterium | reverse complement strand
CCTTGAGGATGTCGTTCTGGGTGGTGCCCTGGAGCTGGTCCTCGGCCACCCCCTGCTCGTCGGCGGCGACGATGTACAGCGCCAGCAGCCATGCGGCCGTGGCGTTGATCGTCATCGACGTGTTCATCTCCTGCAGCGGGATCCCGTCCATCAGCGCGCGCATGTCGCCCAGGTGGGCGATCGAGACGCCGACCTTGCCGACCTCTCCGCGGGCCAGTTCGTGATCAGGGTCATAGCCGGTCTGGGTGGGCAGATCGAACGCCACGGACAGGCCCGTCTGTCCCTTCTCCAGATTCTTGCGATAGAGCTCGTTGGAGCGCTTGGCGTCGGAATGCCCGGCGTAGGTCCGCATCATCCACGGACGGTCAGGCTCTCCGAGGCGGGGCGGTGGGGTCTCCGGCATCGGCTCATTGTATGGGCCCGGTGGCCGCGGATAACCTTTGGCGATGCCTTCTGTTGCGGTCGTCGGTGGTGGCTTCGGTGGCGTCGGGGCGGTCGTCATGTTGAGGCGCGCCGGTTACGACGACGTGACGGTATTCGAGCGCGGAGAGCGGGTCGGCGGCGTCTGGCATCACAACACCTATCCCGGCGCGGCCTGCGACATTCCCTCGCACCTCTACGAGTTCTCGTTTGCCCCCAATCCTCGGTGGACCCGCCGGTACGCGCCGCAGGCCGAGATCCAGGCCTACCTGGAGGACGTGGCGCGGCGCCACGGCGTGTTCGAGCGGATCCGCACCGGTACGGACGTGCTCTCGGCCAGCTGGAGTGAGGAGCGCCGCCGATGGGAGCTCGAGACGAGCGCGGGTCCGCACTCCGCCGAGGTCCTGCTCACCGCCTGTGGCCAGCTGTCGACCCCCAGCGTTCCGCCGATCCCTGGACTGGCAGAATTCGGCGGACCGTCGTTTCATACCGCGCGCTGGCGTCACGACGTCGAGCTGAGCGGTCGCCGCGTCGCGCTGATCGGGAGCGGCTGCAGCGCGATCCAGGTGGCGCCGGCGATCCAGCCTCAGGTCTCGAAGCTCGACGTCTACCAGCGCTCCCCCGGCTGGACGCTTCCGAAGATGGACTTCGCCTACCGCGCCCGCACGATGCGACTGTTCGAGCGCTTCCCCTCCCTGCACCGGCTTGACCGCCAGGCGGTGTTCGCATTCAACGAGCTTGGAGCGATGGCCATGACCAACCGGCAATGGCTGCTGCCGGCGATGCGCGCCATCGCGCGCCGCCAGATCGACAAGGCGATCAAGGATCCGGAGCTCCGGCGGAAGGTGACGCCGACCGACGAAGTCGGCTGCAAGCGCGTGATGCTGACCGACGAGTGGTACCCGACGCTGACCCAGCCGAACGTCGAACTCGTCGTCGATCGCCTCACCGAGGTGACCGCGACCGGGATTCGCACCGCGGACGGCGTCGAGCGGCCCACGGACGTGATCGTGCTGGCCACCGGCTTTCGGACCCACGACTTCGTCGCCCCGATGGAGATCGCCGGTGCGGGCGGGCGCAGCCTCGGCGACACGTGGTCGGAGGTTCCGCGCGCCTACCTCGGGCTCACCGTGCCGTCGTTCCCCAACCTGTTCCTACTCTACGGGCCGAACACCAACGGTGGCACCGGATCGGTGATCTACACGCTTGAGGCGGGCATCGCCCACGTGATCGCCGCGTTGCGGGAACTCGACCGAGCGGGCGCTGACAGGATCGAGCTGCGTGTGCCGGCGGCCGAGCGCTTCGACCGGGAGCTCAGGGCGGCATTGCGCGAGACGGTCTGGCACTCGGGCTGCACGAGCTGGTACCTCGACGAGCACGGCAACGACCCGAATCAGTGGCCCTGGACCTGGAGCGCCTACCGGCGCCGGGCGGCCGCAGTCTCGCAAGACGACTATCAGCTGTCGATTGCACGTTCCCCGGCGGGAGCGCTCAGGTAACTTCTGTCGGAGATGCCCGATCAGAGCTCAGCCGCGGACGAGCACGACATCCTGGCGGAGATCACTGCCCCGCTGGCCAACCTGCCCGACGACGCCGTTCCGATGGCTGCGGACGTCGACTTTCCGGTCGTACTGCGGGGCTACGACCGCGACGCCGTCGATGCCTATGTCCGACAAACGAGCCAGCTCGTCGCGGAGCTGCAGGCAACGCGGTCACCCGAGGCGGCGGTGCGGCGGGCGCTCGAGCGGGTTGGCGAGCAGATCGCGGGCATTCTCCAGCGCGCGCACGACACATCCGGCCAGATCACCGCACAGTCACGGCGGGAAGCGGAGGATCGCCTGGAACTCGCGCGCCACGAAGCCCTCCAGATCACCGCTGCCGCCGAACAACGGCTGAAGGATCTGGATGCTGACACCGACCGGATCTGGTCCGAGCGCATGCGGATCGTCGAGGATGCACGCCAGTTGGCGCGGGACCTGCTGGCACTGGCCGACAGCGCCGCCGATCAGTTCCCCGCGGCCCAGGACGACAGTGCCGAGGAAGCCGATGCGGTCAGGCCCGCTCCGGGGGCGATCACCGACTCCACCGACTCCGTGGAGACCGAGGTGCGCGCCGATCCGAAACGGTCAGCCCAGGTCCCCATGGACGTCGATCCGGATCTCGATCCGGACGCGACGGCGGCGTCCGCGCCGTTCGAGCCTCACGAGCCGGACGAGCCGGACGAGGGAACCGGACGGCCGGCCCCGCCGGGCGCCTGAGCTTCGTGCAGCTGATCGACCTCCACCATCTGGGCCGCGAGCGGGTGATCGGTAGCTATCTGATCGGCGATGTCCTGGTCGACCCGGGGCCGGCCTCCTGCCTGCCCACGCTGCTGTCCGCCCTTGGCGACACGCAGCCCCGGGTGCTCCTGCTGACCCATATCCACCTCGACCACGCCGGCGCCAGCGGATCGCTGGTCGAGCGCTGGCCCAAGCTCGAGGTGTATGTGCACGAACTGGGCGCTTCCCATCTGGCTGACCCGTCGCGTCTGCTGAAGAGCGCCCGTCGGCTCTACGGTGAGGACATGGACCGGTTGTGGGGCGAGATGCTGCCGGTGCCGGACTCGAACCTGCGGACGCTGAGCGGAGGCGAGCGCCTGCTCGGTGACTCGTTCAGCGTCGCCTACACGCCCGGGCACGCCTCCCACCACGTCTCCTACCTGCACGAGGGCACGGCATTCGTCGGGGACGTCGGGGGTGTGCGAATAACCTCGAGCTCGCTGACGATTCCGCCGACCCCGCCTCCGGACATCGACGTCGAGGCGTGGCACGAGTCGATCGAGCGGGTCGCCGCGTGGAAGCCCGGTCGCCTGGCGATGACGCATTTCGGTTTCGGCGAGGACGTCGACGATCAGCTCGACGAGGTGGCCGGCCGCCTCGATGCGTGGGCTGAGCTGGCGCGCGACCGAGACCAGGAGGCCTTCATCGGGGCGGTGCGGGCCGAGATCGAGGCCGACGCGGGTCCGGACGTCGCCGCCGCGTACGTACAGGCCGCGCCGCCGGAGCAGCTCTACGCCGGGCTCTCCCGGTACTGGCACAAGCGCCTCGACAGCACGCCGGTATCCTGAATCACGATGTCGAAGACGGTGGAGCTGCCGCGCGTGAGCGGGCCGGGCAGCGGGGTCGGCGGACTCTGGCGCATCGTCGTCCTCAACGACGACTTCAACACGTTTGACCACGTCGCCGAGACCCTGGCCCACGTGATCCCAGGGGTCACCCTCGCCGAGGGCTATCGGTTTGCCGACCGCATCCACAACCAGGGTTGCGCGATCGTCTGGAGCGGATCGCGTGAGGACGCGCGGCTGTACTGGGAGCGGCTGGACGGCGCCGGGCTGTCGCTGGCGCCGCTGGAGGCTGGTTAGGCCTAGGCCCGCGCCGCCGGGAGGGTCTTGGCGTGCTGGCGCTCAGGACTGACGCGGACGACGTTCCAGACGATCCCGAGCTTTTCGAGCAGCGCGATCATCAGTCCGGTCGGATCGGCGAGCCGCTCCCAGAACCGCAGCCCATGGAATGCCGAGGTGGGGAATGCGTGGTGGTTGTGGTGCCACGCCTCGCCCATCGACAATGGTGCGAGCCAGAACACGTTGCGCGACTCGTCCTCGATGTCGAAGCGCTTTCGCCCGAAGAAGTGACACACCGAGTTGATCGACCAGGTGACATGGTGCAGCAGGAACACCCGCACGAAGCCGCCCCACAGCAGTGCGGTCAGTGCCGTGCCGATGCCGCCGCCGACGATCCACCCGAGAGTGAACGGCAGCGCGAAGCCGATGATTGCCCAGACCCAGAACAGCTTGTCGACGCCACGGATCAGGCGATCCTTGACCAGGTCGGAGGCGAACCGCTCGCGCTCGGCGGTGCCGACGGACTCGAACAGCCATCCGATGTGCGCGTGCCACAGGCCCTTGATCGCGCCCGCAAAGCCTGGACCGGCCAGATGAGGTGAGTGCGGGTCGCCGTCTTGGTCGGTGAAAGCGTGATGCTTGCGGTGGTCGGCCACCCAGGTGATCACCGAGCCCTGTACCGCCATCGATCCGAACACCGCGATGATGGCTTTGAAAGCGCGCGAGGACTCGAACGCGCGGTGGGTGAACATCCGGTGATAGCCGAGCGTCACGCCGAGGCAGGTGACGACGTATAGACCGACCAGCAGCCCGAGCTCGAGCGGGCCGATCGCACGATTCCACAGCAGGGCGATGGCCACGACCAACCCGACCAGCGGGAGCGGGACCCCGATCAGGTTGACGATCTTGTGCGCACGGCTCACGGAAATAGAGAGTTTACGGAGACAGAACGCAAACTTCTCCTAGGTTTGTGATGGGCCTCCGGCCAGAACTTGTAGCTTCTGTATGAGAATGGCCGCTCAGCCCTGGCATGATCTACAGCCGAAGGTGGCCGCCGTACTGCGCCCGGTCCTGGCCGATGTCGTCGATCAGATCATCGACGCCGTCCGCCTGGTGCCAGCTTATGCCCGGCCGCTCGAGGGAAGCTTTGGCCGGGGCCTGCGCGCCGGCGTCGAGGCGGCCCTCTCGCACTTCCTGGCGGAAATCGAGGCCGGCGGCCCGGTCGCGCGAGCGGACGTGTACATGGCCCTGGGCCGTGGCGAGATGCGCGCCGGGCGCAGCCTCGACTCGCTGCTCAGCGCGTACCGAACCGGCGCGCGGGTCGCCTGGCGGCGGTTTGCCGAGACCGGCGTTGCCGCGCGTCTGGAGCCGGCCACGATGTATCTGCTGGCCGAGTCGATCTTCGCTTACATCGACATGCTGTCGGCCGAATCTGCCGAGGGCCATTCGCTGGAGCAGTCGGCCGCGGCCAGCGAGGCCGAGCTGCGCCGGCGGCGGCTGGTGCGCCTACTCGTGCGCGACCCTCCGGGGGAGCCGGGGCTGGTCGAGGTGGCGGCCAGCGACGCCGGCTGGGCCCTCCCGCGGACCCTCGCAGCGGTGGCCATCGCCGGCGAGCGCCGCGACACCACTTCGCACCTGCCGCCGGATGTGATCGCCGAGACGATCGGCGAGCTCACCTGCGCGATCGTGCCTGACCCGGATGGTCCCGGGCGCCGCGCGCTGATCGAGCACGCGGTGATCCAGTCCGGCGCCAGCGCCGGGTTGGGAACGACCGTCGACTGGCCGGAGGCTTCCGTCAGCTTCGTCCGCGCCCGCGGCGCCCTTTCGCTGGCCATTGGCGGACCAGAGTTGGCCGTCGCCCGGGACCGCACCGGCGAGCTGCTCTTGCGAAACGACCCCGGACTGGCGCAGGAGCTGGCGCAGTCGAAGCTGGCGCCTCTGGACGGGCTGTCGTCCGGCGCGCGGGCGCGCCTCACCGAGACGCTCTCAGTGTGGCTGGCCGAGCAGGGGAGGTTGGGGAAGGTCGCCGCGCGCCTGGGGGTCCATCCGCAGACCGCGCGTTACCGCGTCACCCGCCTGCGCGAGCTGTTCGGCGCGGCGCTGGATGATTCTGAGGAGCGCTTCTGGTTGGAGCTGGCGTTGCGAATCCGGACGCAGGCCTAGACCCAGTACGACGCTAGGCGGCGGTTTCGGGCTGGGGCTCGGGCTGCGGTTCGGCGGGCAGGGGCTCCAGCGGCACCTCTGGGCCGAGGGCTCCCGCGACGACTTCGTCGTGCCAGATGTAGGTGACCGGAATCTGGAAACGGCCGGAGTTGCGGCGACGGAACTCGATCATCTCCGGGCCCTCCCAATAGCGATACCAGTCGCGCTTGGTCTCGAACCAGGCCATCTGCAAGATCTTGTAGCGGTCGTCGTGCGAGCGATGCACGGCATACTGAGTGGCGCCGTAACGCAGCGCGACCGGAGCCACCCTAGACACCTCTGCGGTGAGCGCGTCCTGGCGGAGGATCGTGGCGTACCAGGGAATGTGGACCACGGTCGGCATGACTATGCACCGACCTCGGCCCGAATCGCGCCGGGCCCGTCAGCGGTCTTGCCCTGGCCCTCCTCGGCCGCTCCGACCAGAATCGCGATCTTGCCCAGGTGCTGGTTGTCCCGCAGCAGCTGATGTGCCTCAGCCACCTTCTCGAACCCCATTGTCTTCCACAGCACCGGACGGATCTTCGACTCCTCGATCAGCTCGTTGGCCTTGGTCGCCTCCCAGGCGTTGGCGAAGTGTGAGCCGAGGATCTCCTTCTGGCGCATCCACAGGTAGCGCACGTCGAAGTCGAGCTGGTAGCCGGACGTGGCGCCACAGATGACGACTTTGCCGAAGGGCTTGACGGCCAGCACTGAAGTCGGGAATGTGGCTTTTCCGACGTGCTCGAACACGATGTCCGGAGGGCCGCCCAGGATCTGCTCGACCGCCTTGCAGAATCGACGCGACTCCTTGAAGCGCGCCCTCTCCTCCTCCGCGGATTCCCCTCCCTTGCGCATCATCCCGGCGAACTCGGAGCGGTTGATGTAGCCGACCGCACCGAGCTGCTCGATCAGCTTCCCTTTCTCGTCGGTGGAGACGACCCCGACGGCGTCGGCTCCGGCCATCGCGCACAGCTGTGTGGCGAATACGCCGAGGCCCCCGGCGGCCCCCCAGATCAGCACGCGATGACCACCCTGCAGCTTGCAGCGGTCGATCAGCATCCGGTAGGCGGTGAAGTAGGTGAGGCCGTATGAGGCCGCCTCCTCCCAGGAGAGCTGCTTGGGCTTGTGCAGCAGTTGCTGGGCCTGGACCTTGCAGAACTGCGCAAACGAGCCCCAGCTCGTCTCATAGCCCCAGATCTGCTGAGACGGAGCGGCAAGCGGATCCAGTCCATGCACCTCAGGGTCCTCGTAGGAGGCCTGGTTGCAGTGGACCACGACCTCGTCCCCGGGCTTCCAGCGAGTGACGCCCTCACCGACCTTCCACACGATCCCGGACGCGTCCGAACCCCCGATGTGGTGGTCCTCGTTGGGGTGCGAGCGGAACACGGACACCGGCTCGCCGAGCGCGGCCCAGACGTTGTTGAAGTTGACGCCGGCCGCCATCACCCGGACCACCACCTCGAACGCCCCGGGGTCCGGGACCTCCATCTCCTCGAGCTGGAATGCCTCGGTCGGCTCGCCCTCACGCTCCTGTCGGATCACCCAGGCGGCCATCGAGCTCGGGAGCTCCCCCGGCTGCGTCTCGACGTTTGCGACTCGGCTCAGATCGACGGCCACTACGGTGCCTCACTTGGTTGCGGTACCGGCAAGGGGGTGGAACTGTAGAGAAATCGGGACGGTCGAGCCCGGCGGGGAGAGACCCTGGGGGACGCGAGGCGAGCCTAGGCGACGAGCTCGGCGGCTGGCGCGACGTTCTCCTCGGTTTCAGTCACCGGCTGCTCAGCGGATCGGAGAACGGGCGGCTTGCTCGCGATCAGGCCCCAGGCGAGCGCCGCGCCGACGATCGTCACGATCGCGCCGATCAGCAGCCCGGTGGAGAGGGCCGAGACGAACGCTTCGCGGACCGCTGCTACGACGGGGGCGGACGCGTGCTGTCCGATCACGCCGCCGCCGCCGAGCGAGTTGGCGATCGTCGCACGGGTGCCAGCGGGCAGCTGGGGGAGAAGCTGGTCGATCTTCGAGCGGCCGATGGTCGCGATCAGCGCTCCCATCACCGCGACTCCGAACGTACCTCCGACCATTCGGCTCATCGACAGCACGCCGGAGGCGACGCCCGCCTTGGTGCGGTCAACGGCGTTCATCGCTGCCGTGCTCATCGGCGACATCACCAGGCCCATCCCGAGGCCCATCAAAATGAATCCGGGCAGCAGCAGCCCGTAACCGGTATGGACGGTGATGTGCGACTGCACGAAGATCGCGGCGGCGACGACGGCCAGGCCGAGCGTCATCAGCGGCCGCGGCCCGACTCGGTCGGTCAGTCTCCCGGCCAGCGGTCCCATGACGATGATCAGCAGCGTCGAGGGCAGGAAGCGGATCCCGGCCTGGAGCGGGGAGTAGTGAAGGATGTTCTGCATGTAGAGCGCCAGGAAGAAGAACTGGGCGAGCATCGCGAACGTCACGATGAACGCGACCAGGCTGGAACCCAGGAAGGTCCGCGAGCGGAAGAACTTGAAGTCGACCATCGGCGCCTTGCTGCGCATCTCGATGGTCACGAATG
Source organism: uncultured Solirubrobacterales bacterium (assembly GCA_964194275.1). Taxonomy (GTDB): domain Bacteria; phylum Actinomycetota; class Thermoleophilia; order Solirubrobacterales; family Solirubrobacteraceae; genus Palsa-465. The sequence continues at coordinate 10,929 of CAXMLR010000108.1, read as the reverse complement.
CCGCCAGGCCGACCAGCGCCACCGCGAACAGGACGATCACCCGGGCCGAGCCCCAATGCCAGCGGTTTCCTTCGACCAGGGCGAGGACGAGTGCCGTCAGTCCAACCGTGATCGCTCCGATACCGGCGACGTCCACGGTTTTGCCGACCGTCTCGTCGCGGGACTCCCGGGCAGCGAACAGCGCCACCGCTACCGCGCCGACGGCAATGGGCGGATTGATGAAGAAGATCGCGCGCCAGCTCACCTGCTCGGTGAGTAAGCCGCCGAGCACTGGACCGATGGCCAGCGCGAGGGCGCTCACGCCTGCCCACGTGCCGATCGCCATCCCCCGCTGATGCGGTGGGAAAGCCTGGGTGATGATCGACAGCGTCGCCGGCATCATGAACGCCGCGCCGATGCCCTGGACCGCGCGGAACGCGACCAGCGTCGCATCGTTGGGGGCGAACCCGATTGCGGCGCTGGAGATGCCAAACACGATCACGCCGAAGATGAACATGCGGCGACGGCCGAAGATGTCGCCAAGACGCCCGCCGGTGACCATCAGCACGGCAAACGTCAGCGTGTAGGCATTGACCGTCCACTCGAGCGCGGACAGCGAGGCGTGGAGGTCGCGCTGAATCGACGGCAGCGACACGTTCACCACGGTGTTGTCCAGCATCACCATGAACAGCGCGAAGCACATCGCACCGAGCGTCCACCAGCGGCTGTTCTCGTCGGTCACAAGGCGGTTCTGATGCGCGAGGAACCGTTGCGTCACAGGTCAAGTCCTTCCGGTCGGCACGCTGCGACGTCATCCCGCTCGAGCAGCTTCGAAAGCGCTGCCGCCAGCTTGCGTCGTTCAACGTCGGTCAATGTCAGTGCGAACTGCTGCAGGCCGTTCAGCCGGGCGCTGTTCAAGCGGCGAATGACCGAGCGTCCGCTGTCGGTCAACCCGACTCGCTTCATTCGGCGGTCGGTTGCATCTTCATGGCGCTCGACGAAGCCGCGGCGATACAGCTCGTCGACCATCCGGCTCGCGGCCGGGAGAGACACGTGAACGAGCTCCGCGCCCTCCTTCAGCGTCAGTTCGCGGTCAGCGTCCTCGAGCTGATGCAGCAGCTTGATCTGCGTCAGCGTCAGCTCGAGCACGCCAACAGCCTCGAACAGGTCCGCGTTGCAGTTCTTGTGCAGGTACACGATCAACGCGTACAGGTCTTGGGCGAGGTCGGGTATCGCGACGGCGTTCGGGTCGGACGTGGCCGTCGCTGGAACGATTGCAGTTCCTGGTGTAGTTGCTTGCACGCACGCAAGTATTGCATGCAACGGCTGGTTCCGCAAACGCAAGTGTTGGTCCGGGCGAGGAGGGGCTGAGGGGCGGGGCGCGCCGCCAACCCCGCGCAGCCGACGGGCGACGCAAATGCCTACGGCTGCAGCAGGTCGTTCGACCCGTTCGGGCGCGCCTTGCCGATGTGCAACGACGCGGCCTGGATCGAGGTGCCTGACGCCAGCGCGGCGAGGCTGATGCCGGGCTTGCTGGCGGCGACCGTATAGAGCCCGGGGTTGCGGAAGTCGACGGTGACTTCGGCGGTGGCCTGAGGGTTGATCGGACCGGTGGTGGCGATGCTCTGCGAGCCGCCGGGGGACTGGATCATCAGCGACTCGGTCTGAGTGGCCGCGTTGGTCACGATGAACACCACGGGGCCGGCGCCGACGGAGGCGGGAGAGACTGAGACGCGGGCGTTATTGATGTAAACCGTGAGGTTCACCGGGGAGGCGGGGCGTGGCCGATTGGCAAAGGTCCCCCCGCTGCTGCCGCAGGCGGATAGAAGCAGCGCGGTGGCCGCGAGAATCCCGAACGTCGTGCTGCGCATCGTCGGCTGGTCTCTCCTCGTTGAACGTACCTTGAGAACCGCGGCGCGCGGCTCAGGGCTCGTCGCCGCGAACCCTAACCGACCGGATCGTGGTGCGCGAGTAGAGCTCACGGGGAGGGCGGGGACTCGGCCGCGTCCGGGCGTTTGTCGGAAACTCAGTCTGCGGTCTGATCGAGCGTGCGCCGACGGCGCTCGAGACGGCTCAGCTCGGTTTGGAGCTCGTCCCAGGACTCGTTTTCCGCATGCTCATATTTTTCGCCGCTCAAGTCGCGCAAGCGGTCGCTGTAGGCAGACCAGGCACGGCGGGTGTCTGCGTCGAGCTCGCGCAGTATTTCCTCGTCATGGGCGATAGCGGTCACGGAGCGCTCCTCTCAGGCTTCTGTCGGTCTCGATGCTACCCCCGCGCGCGGTCGCCAATGCGCGGGTTCTGCAAGCGGAGGTTCATGCCGTCCGGACGGCCGCGTATCACGCATGCCTTGGAGCTTCTGGAGCAGCCGATCGCCACGGCCGAGTTCATGGTCGTCGACACCGAGACCAACGGCCTTGGTGGCGATGCCTGCGAGGTGACCGAGGTTGGCGCCGTGCTGGTCGGCGGGGGCGAGCTGCACGATCGTTGGGGTTCGCTCGTGCGGACGAACATGCCGTTGCGCCGCGGCATTCAGCGTTTCACCGGCATCACCCAGACGATGGTCGACGACGCTCCGTTGGCGGAGGAGGTGCTGCCCTTGTTGCAGCGCCGGTTGCAAGGGCGGGTGATGGTGGCCCACAACGCACCGTTCGACCGACGCGTGCTGTGCCAGGCCTTCTCCCGGGCGAACCTCGAGTGGCCCGATCCGCCGGTGATCTGCACAGCCGCGGTGGCGCGGACGCTGCTGCCGCTGCAGCACGAGCGGCGGCTGGGGGCCCTCGCGGACGCGCTGGGGATCGACGTCGCACTCGCGCATCGCGCGCTCGCCGACGCGGAGACCTGCGCCCGGGTCCTATGCGCGCTGTTCCCGCGGCTGTGCGCGCACTCGACCACGGTCGCCGAGGCGCTAGCGCTGCTCAAGCCGCGGCGTCTTTCGCGGCGCCGGACGAACGGAAACGCCCCCACGCGCGGGCGGCGCGGCAGTCGGGAGCCGGGGAGCGCAACGCTCGCCCACTTGGACTTCGGCGAGCTGCCTCGTAACCCCGGCGTCTACCTGTTCCGCGACTCAGGCGGCACGACGCTGTACGTGGGGAAGTCCGTATCGATTCGCAGCCGGGCGCGGGCGCACTTTGCCCCCTCGACGCCGCGGGCCGAGTGGACCTCGCACGCATCGATCGTCGACTACCGCGCCACCCGTTCCGAGCTGGGGGCGCTGGTGCTCGAAAATCGGCTGATCAAGCAGCTACGCCCTCCCGGGAACGTTCGGCTCACGCGGATCGATGACCGTCTCGTCTACATCCGCTGCCGGCTCGACATCGCGTTCCCGATCCTCGAGGTGGCAGACGCGCCTGCCGCGGGCCATGCGGTCAGCATCGGTCCAGTGCGCGGCCGCCGCCTGGCGCTCGAGCTGGTCGAGCAGCTGGACTCGCTGTTCGGGCTGCGGCACTGCGGCCGGCGGTTGCCGCGGCGCGAGCATCCGTCCGCCTACGGGCAGATGGGGCGCTGTCTGTCTCCGTGCCTGGGGAACCTGGATCCGAATCTCTACCGGCGCCGGCTCGATGGCGCCCTAGCAGCGTTTCTCGGCTCCGAGGGCGACTCGGCGAAGCGCCTACTCGACCATGTCCATGCGCAGATGCGAGACGCATCGGCGCAGCAGCGCTACGAGCGAGCCGCGTGGCTGCGCCGGCGCGCCCGGCGACTCCAGACGGTGCTCGACCGGCTGGACGGCGTGCTTGAGGCAACCCACGTCAGGCCGAGGCTGATTCTGGCGGCGCACCCCACCCAGCGGAGCTTCGATGCCTTCTGGATGGCTGGCGGCCGCCTGGTCGACTGGGGTCCTCTGCCCGACAGCGCTGCGGAGATCGAACAACGAACCGCGCTCGCGCTCCTCCGCGGTGGGCGCACCGGGGAGCTCGGAGCGCACGTGCCGCCACTCGAGATCGACGAGGTCAGGATCGTGGGGGGCTATCTGGTCTCCCACCCTGAGGTGCGGCAGCTGAACCTCGGGCCGCCCCTGGCCCCGGAGCGGCTCGCAGCGTTCGTCGCGGAGACCGGCGTCGAGGCTCACGCGAACGGCAACTCGACGACCTCGGCCGACACCCCGGCCGAGCCGACGGCGACGGTCGAGCCAGGCGGAGCTTCGCGACGGACGAGCGCCAGCGCGATCGCCCCGGCTCGGGGCGACACCGCGGCGCTGGCGACCTGACCGACGGGCCTGCCCTCGAAGGTCACCTCGTCGCCCGTGCAGACGTTCTCCGAGCACCGCAGACCGCGGAGCCGGCGGTTGGGCTTGCCGCGGTAGTAGAGACGAGCGATGGTCTCCTGGCCGACGTAGCAACCCTTGGTGAACGACACCGCACGTTCGTTGAGGCCGGCTTCCTGCGGGATCACGGTGTCGTCGAGGTCGACTCCATAGCGCGGTCGGCCGCGTTCGATCCGCAGCGCCTCGACGGCCGCCTCCGAGACGACGACGGCGCCTGCCGCCGCGAGCGCGGCGCGCAGCTCGGCGGTGTGCTCGGAGTCGCAGAGCAGGTCCACGCCCACATCCGTACGGATCGCCAGGGCCGGAACGTCGCCGATCGAAACGGGCGCATTGCGATGCTCTTGGTCAAGCTCGGCGGTTGCGCTCACGCCCGTTGCCTCAGGGCCGATCAGGGATAGCAACCCGCGCTCGACGGTGCGCTTGTGCAGCTCGACCTCATAGCCGACGCGGAAGCGCCGGATCATGTTGAACAGCTCCTGGAGAGCGACGCGTTCGGTGTCAAGCAGCAGTTCGTCGCCGGTGTCGAGGACCCGGAGATCGCCGAGCATCTTGCCCTTGGGGGTCAGAAAGGCGGCGTAGCAGCCGTGACCGCGCTCCAGCGCCTCGATGTCGTTGCTCACCTGTCCCTGCAGGAATTCCTTCGCCTGGCGCCCGCTCAGGGCCAGCTTGCCGCGCTCGGATCGATCGATCAGCCCGCAGGCTTCCGTGACCGTCCGGTAGTCGTCGAGCGGTGGGGCGATCGAACGCACGCGTATAGCATAGGAACTCGACCGCGGCTGCCTACCGGGAACCTAGGCTCGCCGTCGCCGCGGGCCACGTCGTAATGGCCGGGTTCACCAACGTCCGCATCCCCGTGCTCGGATACCCTTCGCGCTCGTGCCTCTCGTTCTCCTCACCGGCTGTCGCGACGTGATGGGTGTGCATGTCAACCGCGCACTGACCAGCGCCCTGGCCTACCGTGCAGCGGTCGTGATCTCCGCGCTCAACGCGTTCTTGATCGTCAAACAGGTGACCACATGAGCACTCTGCTGGCCGAGACCTTCACAGAGATCGTGCAGTCGCTGCCGGATGACTGGACCGATCTCGAGTTCGAGCTGCGGATCGCCGACGAGCGCCAGTACGTCGACGCTTCCGTGCTGCTCGTGACCTGCAACGCGCAGCCGCTCTCCAGAAGCGACTGGCACTGGCGGGTCCTGGTGGCTCACCGCTTCGGCCACGCCGCCGCGGCTCCGGTCGTTCACGTCGCCCTGAAGCTGCTCGACGACGCCGACATCGCCGGCGAACTGGCCGTGCGCGAGGTCCGGACCGGCCGAGCCGAGGTCACCCAGATGTGGGGCCGGCCGGAGTCAGTGCGCCAGGACTTCAAGCGCCTGCGGGCCCAGTAGAGCCTTCGTGGTCGCCGTCGCAAATACAGTTACCGGGAGCTCCTGAGTGGCGCGCGTCGTCGCGTACGTGCCAGACCTGCTGTTCGGCTCCAACGTGCTGGGCATGCTGCAGGCCGGCGGACACGAGGTTGAGCTGGCCAGCCAGCCAGGTCCGGTGAAGGAGGGCGTTGACGTCGTCGTCGTCGATCTCACAGCCGACTCCGTCGAGCGGATCGCGAGGATCGCTGCCCTGGAACTCCACGGCGCGCGAGTGCTGGCGTTCTACTCGCACGTCGAGGCGGACGTGCGAGCGCAGGCCGAACACGCCGGCTTCGATCTCGTCGTGCCGCGCTCCAGGATGGCGCGTGAGGGTGCGCAGCTCGTTGAGCGGCTGAGCGAGCGCTAGCTGCCGATCAAGGACGCCGTTCCCGCCAGGAACCGCGGGTCGAAGGTCCCCAGCACCTCGGGCGGGCGCCGGACGATCCCGAACCGAGCCTCCCACCGCGCCCACTGTTGCAGGGTGGCGAGCGTGAGCTCCCCGAACGCGCCGTCGGGGGCCACGAACGTGCCACCTTCGGCAGCCAGCTGCGCGGTCACGAGTTTCGGGTCCAGGGCCGGCACCTGGGACTCAAGGTCGGTCGCGCTGCCCTCCGGATCGGTCAGGGTGACTCCGTAGCCGCGCACCAGCGCACGGACCACGGCGCGGGCCACACCCGGGTCCTGACGCAGGCTGGCGCGGGTCGCGCACAGCACGAGCTCCGGATAGGAAGGGGCCCCGTATTGGTCGACGCGAAACACGTGGTATCCGGGATGTCGACGCTGCAGCGTCACCCCCTCGTCGTTCCAGAATGCGGTCACCGCCGCCACTTTGTGACTGAGCAACGCGGCCACGGCGTTGAAGCCGACTGTCACCGTCGAGACCTTCCGCGGATCGGCGCCTGAGCCGGCGAGGACCGAATGCAGCACCGCCGTGTCGCTCGGCAGGCCGCTGATTCCAACTGCCTTTCCCTCCAGCTGCCGCGGGTTGGTGATCTGCGGTGCGGCGATCACCGAGGCCAGCGGACGCTCGACCACGGCCATGATCCCGACGATGTCCTGATGGCGCTCCCGGGCGATCGCCAGGTCGTGGATGTCCAGGATCGCGAAGTTTGCTCGGCCCGTCTGCAGCAGCTTGATCGAGTCGGTGCTGGCGGTTGGGGCAACCACGTGGAGGTGGATGCCCTCGCCGACGTCGAAGGTGCGCGCCACGGCGCTGTAGATCCCGGCGTGAATCGGGTTGGGGGTGAAATCGAGCACCAGCGTGACGTCCTGACCCTGGGGCGCGGACGAGGCCCCGGCGCCGCACCCCGCGAGAACGCAGGCGAGCACGGCGAGGACGAGGGCGACGCGTCGCATCAGCGGGCAGCATATGGCCGCCGGTCAGGCTCCGTAGAATCGGGCGACCGCATGCGCCGCCGTGTCACGTTCAGCCGGAACCTCACGTTGTCTCTGTCGCGGACCTGCCGCTGCTATTGCAAGTACTGCGCGTTCGCCACCCACCAGGCGCATCTCCACAGCCCGGCGGAGGTCGAATCGATCCTTGACCGCGCCGTCAAACGCCACCATGTCAAGGAGCTTCTGGTGCTCACGGGCGAGAAGCCCGAGGTCAATGCGGGGGTCGCTGCCCGGCTGGCCGAGTACGGCCACGATGACTTTACCTCCTACGTCGTGTGGACCTGCGAGCGCGCGCTCGAGCGCGGGCTGCTGCCCCACACGAACCTCGGCGCCCTGCCGAACCAGGACCTGGCGCGGCTGCGCGAGGTCACCGCCTCGCAGGGACTGATGCTCGAGTCGATCTCCGAGCGGCTGATGGAGACTGTGCACGCCGGCTCGCCGAGCAAGCATCCGGCCCGGCGGATCGAGACGATCACCGCCGCTGGAGAGTTGAAGATCCCGTTTACGAGCGGGATCCTGGTCGGCATCGGGGAGACCGAGGAGGAGCGGTTGGCCTCGCTGGAGGCGCTCTCCGAGCTACACGAGCGCTACGGGCACCTCCAGGAGGTGATCCTGCAGAACTTCGTGCCGCACGAGAGCTACTACGGGCGCGAGCCCGCGCAGATCGCCGACCAGGCCGCCCAGGCGTACTGGCGCACCGGCGTCGCCGACGGGCCGCAGCGCGACGCGCCTGCGTGGGCCTGCGAGGTGACGATCGCGGACATGAAGCGGCTCGTCTCCCACGCCCGGGCGCTGATGCCGGATATCGGCATCCAGGTGCCGCCGAACCTGTCGGACTGGTGGGTCGAGCTCGTCCAGGCCGGGGCCACCGACCTTGGCGGGCTCAGCGCCAACGGCGATCACATCTCTCCTGAGCACCCGTTCCCTTCGCCGAACCTGGTCCGCAAGCGCCTGCAGGCCGAGGGCTTCGCGTTGACCGAGCGCTTGTGCGTGTACCCGGAGTACATCGATCAGACCTGGATCGCGCCGCCGGTCCTCGACGTGATCAAGCGCGTCTACTGGTCGTTCATCCCGCGCCGGGGCTCGGGTCGGCGGGAAGAGGTGACGGTCTCAGACCAAGCCGCACCACGCGCGATCGAGCGAGCTCGCGAAGGGGGCGCGTTGAGCCCTGCGGAGCTGACCGCGCTGTTCTCCGAGCGCCGACCCGCCGTGATCGAGGAGATGCGGACAGCAGCCGACGAATTGCGAGCCGAACTCGCGGGCGAGACCGTCACCTTTGTCGTCAATCGCAACATCAACGTCTCCAACATCTGCATCGTCGGATGCGCGTTCTGCGGCTTCGGCCAGGCGCGCCGTTCGCCCGACGCCTACGAGCATTCCGAGGCTGAGTTCGCCCAGCGCGTGCAGGAGGCAGTCGAGGCGGGCGCCACGGAGATCTGCATGCAGTCCGGCATCCATCCCGAGTGGGGGATCGAGGAATACGAGCACTGGCTGCGCTTCGCCAAGCAGCTCGCCCCGCAGCTGCACCTGCACGCGTACTCCCCGATGGAGATCGCGCACATGTGCGACGTCAGCGGGCTGTCCCCGCGGGCGGTGCTCACGCGGCTGCGAGACGCCGGCCTCGGCTCGACCCCGGGAACAGCGGCCGAGGTCCTCCACGACGGGGTCCGTGAGCGAATCTCGCCCAACAAGCTGCCGGTGGCGCGGTGGGTGGAGATCATCGAAGCCGCGCATGCCGTCGGACTGCGTTCCACCGCCACGGTGATGTTCGGTCACATCGAAGAGCCATGGGAGCTCGCCGAGCACATGCGGGTGATCCGGGAGCTGCAGGAACGCACCGGCGGGCTGACCGAATTCGTGCCCCTGTCGTTCATCCCCTTCCATACGCTGCTCGGCCGGACACACGGTGTCGAGGAGATCTCCAGGGAGGAGAACCTCAAGCACACCGCCGCGTTCAGGCTCGCGCTCGGTAAGACGGTCCCGAGCGTCCAGGCCAGCTGGGTGAAGATGGGCCTTGACGCCGCCACCGAGGCGCTGCGCTGGGGAGTGAACGACCTCGGGGGCACCCTGATGGAGGAATCGATCTCGCGCATGGCCGGCAGCTATCACGGCGTCAGGCTGGGGCCGGAGGAGCTGGTGGCGGCCGCACACCAGGCCGGTCGCCCGGCCGCCGAGCGCACCACGCTGTACGAGATCCGCCGCCGGTACGAGCTGCCGGTGGCTGTGTGAACCTCTCCGGTACGCGGGCCGGATCCGGTGCCGCCAGCGCCGCGGCCGAACACACGCCGGCTCTGTTCGCCGGGGTGGAGCCGCTGGAGGTGTTCGTGGAGCTGCTCGCGGACATCGACACCGATACGTCCTCGACTGAGTTCTACGACCGCATCTGCGAGGCGATCTGCCGTCTGACGACGATGCGCCGCGCGGCCATCTTCATGGCCGACGCGAGTCGGCGCCGGGTGCGGGCGGTAGGCGCCCACGGGACCTCGATCGAGCAGCTCACTGAGCTGCGGCCGACACTGGTCAATACTCCGATCGCCCAGCGTGCGTTGCTTGAGGACGAAGTGGTGGTCGTCTCCGAGCGGATCGAGGAGGCAGTGCCGGCGGAATACGCCAAGGTGCTTGGCATCACCACGCTGGTGTGCACGCCGCTCAGCGCGGCCGGTCGCGCCTACGGCGTGATCTGCGCCGACCGTGGCGGCGGCCGATTCGAGCTCTCAGACGGCGAGCGGCATCTGCTGTGGACACTCGGAAAGACGGCCGCGCTGGTCGCCACCGCCCGCAATGCGACGCGCCAGCAGGAGCGCAGCCGCCGGCTGGGGGAGCGGCTGGGTCTGGCCCGCGAGATCCACGAGCGCGTGCTGCAGCGGCTGTTCGGCGTGTCGCTGGCCCTGAGCGCGGAGCAGCAACTGGACCCTGGCGAGCGAGAGCGCTGCCGCGTCGAGCTCCAGGAGGCGATCACCGACTTGCGACGCGCGCTGGAGCGGCCGCTCGCGCCGTTGCCGCTGGAGACCGGAGTGACGCTGGCCGAGGAGGTTGAGCGGCTGCAGAGTTCGCTCGGCGCGCCGGTCGTGGTCGACTGGCCGTCCGGCGTGAGTGTTCCCCTCGACCTCGAGCCGCTTACGCAGTCAGTGCTGGGGGAGGCGCTGCGCAACATCTCCAAGCACGCGAGTGCCTCATGCGTGGAGGTCGCCGTGGCCCGCGACGCCGATACTTTCACTTTGGAGGTGCGCAACGACGGTGTGCGACCGGGCGCGCGGGGGGGAGGGATGGGATTGCGACTGGCGGCTTTCGAGGCGCTTCAGCAGGGCGGCGTGGTGGAGTTCGGACCCCATAACGGTGACGGCTGGCGGGTTCGGCTGGTCGTGCCGCTGGAACAGGAAATTCATCGATGAGCAAACCCGTCGGGTCAACGCCGCGAGCCCCGGGGGGACGGCTCGACCAGCGCCGGCTCCGCGTGCTGGTGGTCGACGACCACGATGTCGTTCACTGGGGCTTCAGGGTCCTGCTGGGCGAACAGCCGTGGGTCGAGCGGTGCCTGGCCGCTCGCAATGGCTCAGAGGCGCTGGAGCTAACGCGCACTTTCAGCCCCCACGTCGCCCTGGTCGATCTGTTCCTGGCCGGGGAGTCCGGCGCCGACGTGTGCGAGTCGATCCGCCAGGCCTCACCCTCCACCCGGGTGCTGCTGATCTCGGGTGCCGGCCGGATGTCACCGGCCGCGGCTCGCGCCGCGGGGGCCTCGGGCTTCGTCTCCAAGGACTGGGAGGCGCGCGACGTGGCACGTGCGGTCCGCATGGTGGGTCTCGGGATGACGATGTTCCCGCCGAAGGCCGACCAGCCCGCGCCGCTGCTCACCGAGCGCGAGCGAGAGGTGTTGGACCTGATTGCGGCGGG
>CAXMLR010000107.1:0-3787 GCA_964194275.1 uncultured Solirubrobacterales bacterium | reverse complement strand
GAGATGTGTATAAGAGACAGTTGGATGCCCGCATCTCCGCCCGCCGCCGAGCGCGCCGCCTGCGGCTCGCGCCGATGGCCGATTTCGCGGGCCGGCTGGGCTACGTTGGCCGGGTGGACGAGTCTCCCGCGGGGCCGATCGCGCTCTTTCACCTCGCCGGGCGCATCTGGGCGGTAGCGGACGCCTGCCCGCACGCCGGCGCCTCGCTGTGCGAGGGTGAGCTCGACGGAGATGTCATCACCTGTCCGCGGCACGGCAGCCAGTTCCGCGTGACCGATGGGGAGCGGGTCCGCGGTCCCGCGGACCGCGAGCTGCAGACGTTCTCAGTCGTCGTCGAGGCGGGAGAGGCGTTTGTGGAGCTGCCCGCCTGACCGCCGTGACCTGCCGGAAACGCTCATGTTCGGTGCGTAATCCGATGCGCTGGATGATGGCGCCACCCACGCCCTCTGTTTGCGGGCTCGTTCGAGTGAGACGTCCGAGGGCTACCTAGCTCATGGCACGCAAGCGAGTCGTGGTCGTTGGCGCGGGGCCGGGTGGGCTTGCCGCGGCGGCGCGGCTACGGGAGCGGGGCGGCGACTCGCTCGAGGTGGTTCTGATCACACCGGGGGTTCGCGCAAGCTTTCTGGGGGGGACGCTCGACATCGCGCTGGGCGAGGACGAGCCTGACCACTTCTCGGCGGAGCTTGCACTCGATGGGGTGCGCTGCGTTGACGCGGCGGTTGACGAGGTAAGCCCCAGCGGGGTACGAATCGACGGCGTCGGCATGCCCGCCGACGCCGTCATTGCGGCGCCTGGGCTCGCGCTCGCGTGCGATGCAGTGCCGGCGTGGCCGCGCGCCGTCGCCGCGTGGGACCCTAAGGGCGCGGCGATGGCTCGCGCGGCCCTGCCCGTTGTGGCGGCCGGTCGGCTGCTCGTCGCAGCTTGCGGTATGCCCTACCGCTGTCCGCCAGCGCCCTTTGCGCTCGCGATCGCGCTCTCCGAGCAACACCGCAAAGCGCGGCATATGACGCGCGTGGTGGTGGCAACGCCGGAGCCGTTGCCCCTCGCCGGAGTCGGCGGTGAGGCGCCAGGATTTGTGCTGGGGGCATGCGCAGCCGCCGGCGTAACGGTTGAGTCCGGGTTCGCCCCCGACCTTGCCGCGAGCTCTGACGGCATGCTGCGCTCGGTGGATGGCCGCGAGCTGCGTTACGACGGGGCGTTCCTGGTACCGCCTCACGTGCGGCCGCAGTGCCTGGCCGGACTCCCAGGAGACGGACCACTCGTGTCTGTTGGGATCCGAGGCGCCGTGGACGCGACCAGATTGCATGTGGTGGGAGACGCCGCCGCGACGGGCCTCCCTCGCGCCGCAGGCGTGGCGCGGGGCACGGCGGTCGCGGCCGCGGATGGCGTGATCGAAGAGCTCGGGATCGCGCCCGCGCCCGTGCCGGCTCCGATTGAGGCCTCGTGCTTCATGTTTCATCACGGGGGGGCCATCAGCCGCCTGCGCCTGACGATCGCCAACACCGAGCATAAGCTCGAGATCGACGGACCGAGCCTCGATCTGAGCCTGGCGCGGGAGGGCGAACGGCGGCGATTCTTCGCCGCGGCGCGGGGTGGGTGAAACCCTGGTGCTACGCTCCGTGCGCAGCCGTAGCCGTGCGCTCGCGACGCCCTGCCAGCAGCGGTACGCCGGCCAGCAGGACGAGCAACACGCCCGGCACGACGAAGAACCATGTGAACAGGCGAAAGTTCGGCAGGCTGGCGATCTTCGCGTAGTTGCCCACGTTCGCCTGCATCGTGTCCACCAGCGGCTTGTAGTGGTCCAGTCCCGGCGGCACCTTGGTGAAAACCGGGACCAGTTTCGGCAGGTTCCCGAGCAGCCCGCCCATCGCCGGAAAGTGCGTCCCGAGGAACGTCTGCAGCTGGGTGGGGGTCATGTGCAGGCCCTTGGAGAGCGCGCCGACCATGCCGGGCAACTCTCCCGCGGCTTGCCCGCCGCCGACCGCGACGCCCCGCAACGGCACGAACGTCTCATTGTAATAGTTGACCGTCGTCTTGACGCTGGCCGGCTGCATGATCGGATGGAAGTTGTCAATCATCGCTTGACCCGAGCTCGCCTTGCTCGGCAAGGAGATCGCGACGGCAACACGATCAGCACCGCGCCGATCACCAGCACCGGCCAATGGAATGCACGCTTTACGTTCATGCTCACTCCCTTGTCAGTAGGGCTTGAAGGAGTCCATCAGCCAGGCGCTAAAGCGCAGGACCGGCCGCATGGGAGAGGCTCGCCAAGCGCTCGTCACACGATCCACCGGCCGGGACCGACCCACGAGCTCATACGAACCGCGGCCCAATAGCTGCTCTCTCAACTGTTAAACTATATGCGTATTAACGCAAACAGTCAACCCTCGCGTTGATGGATGAACCGGCTGAGGTAGGTCAGGAGGCCATCGGCAATCCGACCCCGATCGGATCCGCCATCGGCAGTGAGCGCTGGGGGGCGAGCGCGCGAAGGCGAGCGGCAATGTCGCTGATCGCCGAGGCGGCGGCATCGTCAGGCTGCTCGGCCACGAGGAGCTTTCCGGCGTCGGAGTGCTCGCGCAGCGCAATCGTGAGCGGCACGCGACCCAGTAGCGGGACGTCGAGCTCTCCAGCGATGGCGTCACCGCCACCGTGGCCGAAGATCTCGTGATGGCGACCATCCGAATCGAGGTAGCCAGACATGTTCTCGACCACGCCTACGACCTCATGATTTAGCTTGAGAGCCATGTTCGCGGCACGCAGGGCCACGCGCTGGGCTACCAGCTGGGGCGTCGTAACGAGCACGAACCGCGCCTGGGGAAGAAACTCAGCGAGCGACATCGCTACGTCACCGGTGCCCGGCGGAAGATCGACCACGAGGTGATCGAGCTCGCCCCACTCGACGTCCTCGAGGAATTGTTGGATCGTCTTGTGGAGCATCGGGCCCCGCCACACGACCGCCTGGTCACCTTCCTTCAAAAAGAAACCGATCGACATCACCTTCAGCGCTGGTCCGACCCGCAGTTGCGCCAGCGGCGGCCGTAGCTTGTGCCCGGCGGTGATTTCCGGCCTGGCGCTCACGCCGAGCATGCGCGGCAGCGAATAGCCCCAGACGTCGGCGTCCAGCACGCCGACGCGCTCGCCGGTCAGCGCCAGAGCTCCGGCAAGGTTCGCGCTTAGCGTCGACTTCCCGACGCCGCCCTTACCAGACGCCACGCAGAGGACGGTCCTGACCTGTGCCAACGCGCCGGCTGGGAGATTGGCACGGCCCAGGCGCACTCCCAGCTCAGCCAGCTCGGCCGTGTTCAGAACGTCGAAGGCAACCTCTACTGCCTCAACACCTGGGAGCGCCCCGACGGCCGCGCCGATCTCGCGCTCGAAGTGTCCGCGGATCGGACAGCCCGGCGTGGTCAGCGCGAGAACCACGCGTACGCGCCCATCGTCATCGACGAACACCTCGCGCACCATGCCTAGCTCGACGATCGAACGTCGAAGCTCCGGGTCGGTTATCGGCGTGAGCGTTGCGACGATCTGGTCGCGAGAGGGAGGCGAAGACGACATAGCCGGTCAGCGTCTCGGAGCATATACCCAAATAAGAAAATATGCAACGATCGTGCAACACGGCCGTAGGCCTGTCGAGCCGGCGCACGCGCTGAGTTGCATTCTCTTTAGGCATTTGACAGAATGCGAAAACCCGAGAGTCGGCATTCCAGAACCGAATCGGGCAGGCGGGAGAGCCTCACGTGTCTACAGTCGAGGGACGATCCGGGCGCGCAGCGTCGCCCGC
>CAXMLR010000106.1:0-6475 GCA_964194275.1 uncultured Solirubrobacterales bacterium | reverse complement strand
GGCTACTCGTGCATGGGCTACGAGATCCCGGGTGGGATCGGGGTCAAGCTCGCCGCGCCCGAGCGCGAGGTCTACGTCATGGTGGGTGACGGCTCCTACCTGATGATGCCCGGCGAACTCGTGAGCGCGGTGGCGGAGGGCGTCCGCATCGTCGTCGTGCTCGTCGATAACCACGGGTACGCCTCGATCGGCGCTCTGTCGCGCTCGGTGGGCTCAGCCGGATTCGGCACGCACTACCGAGCGCTGACCAACGGCGTGACGCTGCTCGACGACGCCGCCGGCACCGGGCCGGCGAGCCCGGCGCAGGCGCTGCCCGTCGACCTCGCCGCCAACGCCGAGAGCCTGGGGGCGCGGCTCATCAGAGCGGCCACGGTGCAGGAGCTGCGAACGGCCCTCGACGACGCGCGCGACGCGCCGGGCCCCGTCGTCATCCACATCGAGGTCGATCGCTACACGGGGGTGCCGAGCTACGAGAGCTGGTGGGAGGTGCCGGTGGCTGAGGTCTCCGACGACGCCGCGGTCCGCGCCGCCCGCGAAGCCTACGAGCAGAAGCGCCGGGCCCGGCGCACCTACGTGGACACTCCGTGAGCCGGCTCCTGGTCCACCCCCGGCCCGACCCCGCCGCCGACGGGACGATCGTCTCGATCACCCGCGAAAGCGCGGGGTGGGGCCACGTCGGCTTCGACGTCGTCAGGCTGGGCCCCGGGCAAGCCGCCACCCGGGATTCGGGCGAGCGCGAGTGCTGCGTCGTCGTTCTGAGCGCTACGTGCTCGGTGAGCTCGCACCATGGCGCGTGGCGTGACATCGGAGGCCGAGCCGACCCGTGGGCGGGCCCGGCCGACGGCGCCTATCTCCCGCCCCACACCGAGTTCACGGTGACGGCCGGCGACGCGGAGGCCGAGATCGCCCTCTGCTTCGCTCCCGCCCCCAGAGGCGGTGCGTCCGCGCGGGTGCTTCCCGGATCGCAAATCGAGCCTGAGCTCCGAGGCCACGGCAGCCACGAGCGAACGGTCCATCCCATCCTCATGGGCGACCGCGAAGCCGACTCGCTGCTCGTGTGCGAGGTGCTGACCCCGCCCGGCCATTGGTCGAGCTATCCGCCGCACAAGCACGACCGTGACGCGATGCCCGAGGAGTCATTGCTCGAGGAGACCTACTACCACCGCCTCCGTCCCGGGGGAGGCTTCGCCCTCCAGCGCGTCTATACCGGCGATGGCGAGCTCGACGAAACGGTCGCGGTGCGCGACGGCGACACCGTCCTCGTCCCCCGCGGCTACCACACGGTGTCCGCTCCGCCCGGCTATGACCTCTACTACCTCAACGTGATGGCCGGTCCGATCCGCGCCTGGGCCATCGCCAATGACCCCGACCACGAATGGACCGTGTAGCCATGAGCGCCACCGACTCCGCCACCGCCACCCGTCTGCTGCACAACTATGTCGCCGGCCGGTGGATCCCGTCCTCATCTGCCGACGCGCTGGACGTCAGGAACCCAGCCACGGGCGAGCTCCTCGCGCATGTCCCGATGTCCTCGGCAGTCGATCTCGATGCCGCGGTGCAGGCCGCGCGTGAAGCCCTGCCCGCGTGGCGTGCGGTGAGCACGATCGCCCGCGCGCGCAAGCTCTTCGACCTGCGCCAGCGCCTGGTCGCCCGCCAGGAGGAGCTGGCGCGGTCAGTCACCATCGAGATGGGCAAGACGATCGTCGACGCTCGCGCCGAGGTCGGGCGCATGATCGAGATGGTGGAGGCCGCCTGCGCGATCCCCACAACGATGCAGGGACGTGTGTTGGAGGACGTCTCGCGCAACGTCGACGCCGAAACCATCCGCCAGCCGGTCGGCGTGTGCGCGGCCATCGTCCCTTTCAACTTTCCCGCGATGGTCCCGTTCTGGTTTTTGCCCTTTGCCATCGCCTGTGGAAACACGTTCATCCTCAAGCCCTCCGAGCAGGTACCGCTCACCCAGCAGATCGCCTTCGAGGAACTCGACGCGCTCGGGCTCCCGCCGGGCGTGGTCAACCTGGTCAACGGGGGCCGCGAGGTCGTCGAGGGCATCCTTGATCACCGGGGGATAGACGCCGTCTCGTTCGTGGGATCGGCCCCGGTGGCGAAGATCATCTACGAGCGCTCGGCACGGGCGGGTAAGCGCGTGCAGGCCCTTGGGGGGGCCAAGAACCACATGGTGGTCATGCCCGACGCGGTCATCGAACAGACGGTCGCGGGAATCATCGGGTCGGCCTTCGGTGCCGCCGGCCAGCGCTGCATGGCCGGATCCGTCGTGGTCACGGTGGGCGACGCCCACGACCGACTGCTCCCGCCGCTGGTCGCCGCTACCGAAGCGCTGACGGTCGGCGACGGGCTGCAAGAGCGAACGGACGTCGGGCCGGTCATCTCACCCACCGCGCGCGAGCGCATCTGCGAGTGGATCGATCGCGGCGTCGCCGACGGCGCCCGGCTGGCCGTCGACGGCCGCGATCCGGCGGGCGACCGGCTCGCCGCCGAGGGCACGTATTTGGCTCCGACGATCCTTGACGACGTAGCGCCCGACGCGGCGATCGTGCAAGAGGAGGTCTTCGGGCCCGTGCTCACGATCGTCCGGGCCGACTCGCTCGATGATGCGATCGAGATCGTCAATCGCAGCCGGTTCGGCAACGGCACGTCGATCTTCACCGAGTCGGGCGCCGCCGTCCGCCGCTATCGCCACGACGTCGAGGCGGGAATGATCGGGGTCAACATCGGCGTCGCCGCGCCCGTCGCGTTCTTCCCCTTCTCAGGTTGGAAGGACTCGTTCCTCGGCGACCTGCACGCCCATGGCGCCGACGCCGTCGACTTCTACACGCGCAAGAAGACCGTCACCAGTCGCTTCTTCTCCAGCGGCCAGGGACACGGCTCATACTTCGTCGAGAACTAAGCGTCGCACCCAGCGCCAGCCGCTGCCCTCGGGTGCTTCGTCGCGGGCAGGTGACGGCCAAAGGAGATAGATGATTTCGCGGCCGGCCGGCGTCACCGTGCTGGGAAACTTCGCGGTTGACCGCATCAATGACGAGCCGCCCAGCCCGGGCGGCTGCCCGTCGTTCGCCGCCGTCGCCCTGCGGGCCGCCGGAGGGCGGGGCCGAGTCGTCACCCGTCTGGCACCACGAGACGAGCCGATTTTCACGGGGGTGCTGGAAGGGCTCGGGGTCCCCGTTACCGTGCTCCCGGCGCAGCGAACGAGCGCGTTCGGGTTGCGGTACTTCGGCGAGGGGCGGGTCATGACCGTCGACGCGATCGGGCAGCCGTGGACGCCGGGTGACCTCGAGCGGGCCGAGCTCGACACCCAGTGGATTCATATCGCCCCGCTCCTGCGCAGTGACTTCCCTGCGGAGACGCTGCGCCACCTCGTCCGCTCCGGCCATCGCCTTGCCTACGACGGGCAGGGACTCGTGCGCTCCGCGCAGCTGGGAACCCTGACCGTCGATGCCGATTACGACCCGAGCATCCTGGCGTCGCTGACCGTCCTCAAGCTGGCCGAGGATGAGGCGGAGGTCGTCGCCGGAGGACCGTTCGAGATGGACACCGCGAGACGGCTGGGCGTGCCTGAGATCCTGGTCACGTTTGGCTCCGCGGGCTGTGAGCTCTACCTCGATGGACGGGTCGAGCACGTCCCCGCGGCGTGGCCGGTCATCGGCGTGCAGACCACCGGGGCTGGAGACGTCTTCATGGTCACCTACGTCGCCGCCAGGGCTGATGGCGCGCCGCCGCGCCAGTCAGCCGAGCGCGCGAGCGAGGTGGTCGCGCGGATGCTCGACGAGCGCCGCGCCGCGATCAGCCCGAGACGCTCACCGGCACCACCATCGGCTTGACCGACGTCGGATCCGCTCGGCCGGCACGCAGGGCGGCCTCCGTCTCCTCCAGCGGGAAGTGTCCGGTCACGATCGCGTCGAGGTCGACCCGGCCGCTCGCCGCGAGCGCGATCACCGCCGGGTAGGTGTTGGCGTACCGGAAGGTCCCGGTCAGCGTGAGCTCGCGAGACTGAATCGCGGCCATCGGGACGGTCGCGTGCTTTTCCGGGCCCATGCCGACGACGACCGCCACGCCGGCTGGTCGCAGCGCGTTGATGCCGTCGAGGAGTGAGCTCGGGTGGCCCGAGCACTCGAGCAGCACGTCGGCCCGCACCCCCGACGCACCCAGCGGCTCATCGTCGACCTTCAGGGTTCGAGACGCGCCTGTGCGTTGCGCGAGCGCCAGTCGGTGGGGGTTGACATCGGTCACAGTGATCTCGCTCGCGCCGAGCGCGCGGGCCACCTGCATCGCGAGCTGTCCGATCGGGCCGGCGCCCGTGACGAGCACCGAGCGCTCGGCGCCCACGGCGCCCTTCCAGCACGCCCACAGACCGACGGACAGGGGCTCCATCAGCGCTCCCTGATCGTCGCTCAACGTGTCGGGTAGCGCGTGGGCGAAGTCCTCGTGAATCGACACGTAGCGCGCGAACGCGCCATCGATTGGTGGCGTGCCGAAGAACTGAACGTGGGGGCACAGGTTGTAGCGGCCGTGACGGCACTGCGAGCAGCGGCCGCACGGAACCCCGGGCTCGAGCGTTACCCGATCGCCGACATGGTGCCGGGAAGACTCTGGACCCAGCTCGACGACCACACCCATCGACTCGTGACCAAGGACGAGCGGCGCCTTGACGATGTGGGCGCCGATACGACCATGGTCGTAGTAGTGGACATCCGATCCGCAGACCCCGACCGAACGGATCTCGACCAGCACCTCCCGGGGGCCCGGGGTCGGCCGGGAGATGTCCTGCACGCGCAAGTCGCCCGGCGCGTGCAGCACGGCGGCGCGATTCTCGCTTGCCGAGGGTGAGGACTCGATCATTCTCCGGCCCCCAGGTATGGAGCGAGCAGCGACAGCTCCGGCGCGCCGAGACGGTCGCTGGACGTCGCGCACTGGTGCCAGAACGGATAAATCAGCGGCGGACGGCTGACCTCCTCCAGCCGGGCGTGTTCGGCTGGCGTGAGCTCCAGGTTGACCGCCGCGAGGTTGTCCCGGAGCTGCGCCTCGGTGCGCGCGCCGACGATCACGCTGGTGATGCCCGGACGCGCGAGCAGCCAGGCCAACGCGACCTGGGCGGCGGAGACTTCGTGGCTCTCGGCGAGCTCGATCAGCACCTCGATCGTGTCGTAGAGCTTGTCCTCGTCGTAAACCGGCGGCTCGTCCCAGTCGCCGGCGTGGCGTGATCCCTCGGGCGGCGGCTGGCCGCGACGGTACTTGCCGGACAGCAGGCCGCCGGCCAACGGGCTCCAGATCAGCAGACCGAGTCCTTGATCAAGGGCCGAGGGCACGATCTCGTACTCCGCCGAACGCTCCTGCAGGGACAGGTACACCTGTTGGCTGACGAAGCCGGGCAGCCCGGCGGCACGGGCGATCCCGAGTGCCTTCATCACCTGCCAGCCGGCGAAGTTAGACGCGCCGACGTAGCGAACCTTGCCGCTGCAGAGCAGGTGGTCGAGGGCCGCCAAGGTTTCCTCGAGCGGCGTCTGCCCGTCCCACTCATGCACCTGGTAGAGGTCGATGTGGTCGGTCCGCAGGCGGCGCAGGCTGGCTTCACAGGCCTCGATCAGGTGGTGGCGTGAGAGACCAGCCTGATTCGGACCGTTACCCATCGGGAATCGCGCCTTGGTAGCCAACAGGACTCGCTCGCGCCGGGAGGCGAGCGCCTGTCCGACGATCTCCTCGGCGGCTCCATCCGAGTACACATCGGCGGTGTCGATCAGGTTGACACCCGCGTCCAACGCGATGTCGATTTGCCGACTCGCGGCTTCGACGTCCGCGCTACCGACATCACTGAACTGACCGCGTCCGCCGAAGCCCATCGTTCCGAGGGTAAGTCGCGATACGCGGAGTCCAGAGCGACCCAGTTGCCGGTATTCCATATCTGCTCCTTAGTCATTTAGCGCGGGATAGAGCGCCCGAAAGCGCTCGCGCTGCTCACGGTAGATCTCGACCCATTCGGCCACCGGCTCGACCGTGTCACGGACTCGAACCGTGGCTGCGGTGGCCGCGTGCACGTCCTCCCACACCCCGGCGGTCACGCCGCCGAGCAGCGCGGCGCCGAACGCCGCGCCCTCGTCGACCGCCACCTGCTCGAGCGGCAGCTCGAGCACGGAGGCGACGATCTGCAGCCACAGCCTGCTGCGGGCTCCACCACCGGAGACGCGCGCGACCTGCACGCCGGCGCCGAGTTCGCTCAGCAGATCGAGCGAGTCACGTAAACCGAAGGCGACGCCTTCGAGCACCGCGCGCGCGAGGGCGCCGGTGTCGTGGCGCAGGTGGAGACCGACGAACGCGGCGCGGGCGTCCGGATCCGCGTGGGGCGTCCGCTCACCCGCCAGATAGGGCAGGAACAGCAGCCCCTCGGCCCCAGGCGCCCAGCGCGCCGCTCCCGAGAGCAGCGTCTCGTAATCGGCTCCGCCGCCCGCCGCGTCCCGGAACC
>CAXMLR010000105.1:0-8365 GCA_964194275.1 uncultured Solirubrobacterales bacterium | reverse complement strand
GCTCCTACATCGTCGCCACCGACAACCTCGGCCGCCTCGCCGGGCTGACCGCCGCCTCCGGTCTGATGCTCGACTACATCCTCACCGTCTCGATCTCCGTGGCCTCTGGCGTGGCGGCCATCACCTCGGCGGTTCCGAGCCTAGGACCTGACACCGTGCCGCTGGGAGTCGGAGTGATCGCCGTCCTGGTGGCGGGAAACCTCCGCGGCGTGCGCCAGGCGGGGGCGCTGTTCGCCGTGCCCACCTACCTGTTCATCGCGGCGATCTACCTGCTCGTGGCCGTGGGGCTCGCCGATGCCAGCGCTCGCGGCTTCGCCGCCACCCCACGCCCACCAGTGCATGCCGTGGAGGGTGTGGGGCTGCTGCTGGTGCTGCGGGCATTCAGCTCGGGCGCCACCGCGATGACCGGCCTGGAGGCGATCTCTGATGGCATCCCCGCGTTCAAGCCGGTCGAATGGCGAAACGCACGCAGCACCCTGACCACGATGATCGTCCTGCTGGTCACGATGTTCGCCGGCATCGTGGCGCTGACCTGGCTCGACGGAGTCGTGCCCAGCTCCTCCCAGACGGTCCTCTCCCAACTCGCGCACCGCCACCTCGGCCACAGCATCCTCTACGCCTATGTCCAGGCCACCACGGCGCTGATCCTGCTGCTGGCCGCCAACACCGCCTTCAGCGACTTCCCGCGGCTGCTGTTCTTCCTCGCGCGGGACTACTCGGCACCGAGGATCTTCCTGCGGATGGGCGACCGGCTGGCGTTCTCCAACGGCATCCTGGTGCTGGGTGCCGCGGCGGCGGCGATTTTCCTCGCCTTCGGCGGCTCCGTGCAGCAGCTGATCCCGCTCTACGCCGTCGGCGTATTCCTCGCCTTCACCCTCTCGCAGACCGGGATGGTCGTCCACTGGTGGCGTGGCCGTGAGGCCAGCTGGCGCCCGAGCATGATCTTCAACGCGATCGGTGCCATCGCGTCGGCGATCGTGCTCCTCATCACCGCCACCGCGAAGTTCACCGAAGGCGCCTGGCTCGTCGTGCTCCTGGTCCCCACCCTCGTGATGCTGTTCGTTCGCATCCGCTCCCACTACGATGCTGTGGGCCACGCGATCGCGCTGCACCCGCTGCCCGCTCACGCGTCCCGCACGCTGATCGTGCCGGCTCGGCCGCGGGACGCGCGCGAGGATCGCCCAACTGCAGCCGCGGCCGAGCAGGAGGAGGCGCCCGACGAGCTGCGCCACCTCACGGTTGTGCCCGTCGCCACGCTGGACCTCGCCACGCTGCGTGCGCTCGCGTACGCCACCTCGCTTGCCCAGCCGGTGCTGGCGGTGCACATCAGCCCCGAGGAGGACGAAGGGCGACGCTTCCGCGGCTACTGGGATGAGTGGGGCGACCACGTGCCGCTGGAGATCATCGTCTCCCCCTACCGCGCGCTCGTCGCGCCGCTGGCCGCCTACCTGCAGGCGCTGCACGACCAGAACCCCGGCCTGACCATCACCGTCGTCCTGCCAGAGCTGATCGTCCGCCGCCGCTGGCATCAGCTGCTGCACCAGCACACCGCGGGCCGGCTTCGGCGCGCGCTGAGGCCGCTGCCGGGGATCGTGATCGCGACCGTTCCGTTTCACCTGCCGGCATAGCGGTGACGGGGGTTGACCCGCGGCGGCCGCCGGCCTATGCAGTGGATTAGCACCTGGTCGTTCCGCTGAGACTGAGAAGGAGGTGACACATGACCAGCACCCGTAGACGCAGGCCGACCATCAGCAGCGAATGGCGCCACGAGCCCGGCCGGCTAGTCCGTGAGCTGCAGTTCCGCGACTACGACTGCGCGCTTCGCTTTGCCAACCTGATCGGCGGGATAGACGACTTCGGGCACCACGCTGAGATCTGCGTCATGCACGGTGCCGGCGGCCGGCTGCGCACGACGGTACGCAACCTCAACAACGCCGGCATCACCGAGCAGGAGCTCCGGCTTGCCAGCAAGCTCGACGCGGCGATCGGCGAGCACTACGAGTGGTCCTACGGCGGCCGACTCACAACCCCGCCGAGCATCGAGCGTGTCGAGCACGCGGCGCCTCAACTGACGATCGTGTGAGCACGCACGACGGCGGCGGTGGCTAATGTCAGCCGCCACGTGACGATGCGGATCACCCAGCCGACGCGTGACGGTCGGCTGGTCGCAAACCCGCTGCAGGCGAACCTGCCCGACGCCGGCCAATTCCATCCCGGCGGGTAGAAGCCTGCGGTGCACACCCTGGACTGGATCATCGTTGCGCTAGTGCTCGTCGGGGGGATGTACGGGTTTCAGCGCGGTTTCCTCGTCAATGCCATGGCGCTGGCTGGCTTCATCGGCGGCGCGGTGCTCGGGACTCGTCTCGGACCGCAGCTTCTGCACGACGGCTCGCGGTCTCCATTCGCGCCGCTGTTCGGACTTCTCGGTGCTCTCTTCGGCGGTGCCGTCCTCGCTTCGGGCCTAGAGGAGCTAGGGTGGCTGGCCCGCATCCACCTGCGCTTCCGATCCCTCGCTCTGGTGGACGGCGTCCTCGGCGCCGCGCTAAGCGCGGCACTCACGCTCGGAGTGTTGTGGATCCTCAGCGCCGTCGGGCTCCAGACGCCGGCGGCGCGCGCACTCCGGCCCGACGTCCAGCGATCGGTCATCCTTCGCGCGGTCAACAGCGCGCTGCCACCGTCAGGCACGATCCTGCATGCGCTCGCACGATTTGATCCGTTCCCGCGGCTCGTCGGTCCACCAGCACTCGTCGCACCCCCAACCCGGCGATCCTCGACGCGCCCGGAGTGCGCCTGGCGGCTCCCAGCGTAGTGCGGATCCTTGGCACCGCCTGCGGGCTGGGCGTCGAGGGATCGGGCTGGGTAGCCCGACCCGGCGAGGTGGTAACCAACGCGCACGTAGTCGCCGGTGAAAATGACACCACCGTCCAGCCCGACGGCACAGGGCCACAGCTGCCCGCCACCGCCATCCTCTTCGATCCTCACAACGACATCGCAGTGCTTCGCGTGTCCGGCCTCCTGCGCCCCGCGCTCCGGCTCGCCTCCCCCACCGTCGGCGAGGCGGGTGCAATCCTCGGCTACCCACTCGACGGCCCCTTCGACGCGCGCGCCGCCCGCCTCGGACCCACCGAGCCCGTCCTCAGCCAGGACGCCTACGGCAACGGGCCCATCCTGCGCCCGATCACCGTCCTTCGCGGCCTCGTTCGTCACGGAAACTCAGGCGGCCCGGTGGTAGATGCTCACGGGCGCGTCGAGACGACCGTATTCGCCGCCAGCACATCCCGCGCGCGAACAGGGTTCGGAGTTCCCGACGACGTAGTCGCCGCGGCGCTCAGCCGCGCACGCCGCCCGGTCAGCACCGGGCCATGCACGGGATGAGGCACCGGCGGACGCCGCGCTGAGATTGGCCGGTAGGCGGATGTCGGCCCTTGTCCGGTGGCAGGATCCCTCTGCTCGCGACAACTAGGAAACGGCTACAGCCCGCAGCCCGTGCTCGCGCACCAGCTGGGCTGCGGATCGCGGGTGCATCTCAAGCCCGAACTCGCTCCAGAGTTGCTCAACGTCCGGCGCCGTGGATTGACCCTTGGTATCCAGTCGCTGGAGCTGTTCTAGGCAACGCTCGAAGCCACCCGGGACGATCAGCTCGAGAACGCGGGCCGAGGCAGTGGACGGGTTCCAGAGCGTGTGCGGCACGCCACGGGGCTTGGCGAGCAGGTCGCCCGGCGAGCCCACGATGACCTCGTCGCCGATCTGCGTTCCGACAGTCCCGGCGATGACGTAGCTGTACTCGTCTTCGCGGCTGTGGGTGTGCAGCGGTGCTACGAGAAGGCGCGGTGGGATGTCGTATTCGACGAGTGCGAATGCACCGCCCGAGTGCTCACTGCGGACGAGTATTCCTCGAGCTCGTCTGGCGGGCGCGGACTCTGGTGGGTTGCCTGGTTCGTTCATCCGGCGGGTGCGAGAGGCTCGGCGTTGACGCCGCTCAGGTCGTGAGCGGTGTCCGCTGGGAGCGCGGCGGCGAGTTGAATTCGAGAATGGACACCGAGTTTGCGGTACGTCTGGCCGAGGTGCCACTCGACCGTCTTTGGCGTGACGAACAGCGCTTGGGCGATGTCGCGGTTGCTCATCCCGGAGGCGGCCATCGTGGCGACGCGCAGCTCGGCGGGGCTGAGCGAGTGTCGTCCGCTGCGCAGCGCGGCCACGGGGCGTCCGCCGGCGGCGCGCAGCTCGGATCGTGCGTGGACCGCGAGTGCGGTGGCGGCGCATCGGTCGGCGAGGTCGAGGCCGGCGCGCAGCTTCTCGCGGGCCGTCGTTCTACGTCCCGCGCGGCGTAGGGCCGCTCCGAGGTCGATGAGTGCTCGCGCGTGCTCGAGCGTTGCCCCAGTGCTCTGGAGCATCAGCACCGCTTCGGCGAGCGGCGAGATGTCGTCCGGTCGTGTCGACAGCAGCCCTTGGGTCCGGAGCGCGATCCCGACCGCCCGCGGCGCTCCGAACCCATGTGCTGCGCGCCTCTCCGCCTCCGCGAGTCCGGTGGCCTCAGAGCCGCGGCCGGTGTGCAGGAGCGCAAGAGCGGCGGTCGTGCGCCATGGCAGGAATGCGGGGGAGTGTGCGTGCCATTGCTGAGCGCGTCGCTGGCAGCGGAGGATGTCGTCGAGGGCGTGCTCCGGGCGGTGCTGCGCGAGTCGAAGCCGGGCGCGGCGATCGAGGACGATCGTGTGCAGGATCGAGTCGGGCAGCTCGCCGGCGAGATCGAAGCGTTCAAGCGCGTCTTGTGCGGCGTCGAGCTGCTGGTGCTCAAGGAGCACGTCGAGCAGGAACGCCACGGCCAGCGGGGCGCGGACGGGGGTGAGGTGCTCGAGCGCGTGCTCGATGTCGGCCTGCGCTTCATTGAGCATTCCGCGGCGGTAGCAGAGGTTCGAGCGGAAGGTCAGCGCGCGGGCATAGCCGACCAGCGAGCCCTCCTCGCGCGCGAGCGCCAGCCCGGCCTGGAAGGCGTGCTCGGCCTCGCTGTAGTGGTCGCATTGCGCGAGCGCCCAGGCGGCGAGGTAGTAGATGGTGCTCTCGCTGCCTTCCTGTTCGAGCAGCCGCCCGTTGGCGAGTGCGCGCTGGGCGAGTTGGACGATCCGCGTGGCCGGCTGGCGGGCGGTGACGGCGTGCTCGAAGGCGAGGTTGCCCAGCAGCAGCCGGCGCCCCTCCAGGTCCTCGACGGCATCGGGATCGCGGCGCTCGATGCGTCGCAGTCCGACGGATCGGGTGTGGGGGTCGAGCCGTGCGATCGCGATCAGCTCGGCCTCGAGCGGCGCGGTCAGCGGTCGGTCGATCCGGTCGATGAGGTTTGCCAGCAGTGACACGGCTTCGGTGATGTTGCCTGTGTGCCAGATCGCGCGGGCGAGCACAAGCCCGAGCCTGGCGCGCTGCTCCGGGACCGCCGCGAGCTCCAAAGCCTCGGAGAGGTGCACGACTGCTTGGGGGTCGCCGGAGTTGTGCTCGGCGATGCCAAGCTCTGCAAGCAGCTCACCCCGCTGCTCCGCGGCCGGCGGCTCGATGAGCGCCCGGCGTAGGTATTGGACGGCGCAATCCGGCGACCCTTGCGCGGTTGCGTCCGCGGCCGCCCGGCGCAGCAGCTCGACCACCTCTCCGTCCCCTTGTGGCTGGGCGAGAAGCAGGTGGGAGGCGATTGCCTCGGCGCGCGTGCCCGCCGCGTTGAGGATGCTGGCAGCGCGGTCGTGGGCGAGGAGGCGCTCGCCGTAGGGCAGATGCTCGTAGATCGCTTGGCGCACCAGCGGGTGCGTGAAGCTCAGCGGGAACGCCTCCAGGAGCACGCCGGCGTCTATCAGCGAGGTCGCGGCGCGTTGTGCTTCCTGCTCATCGAGCCCGGCCAGAGCAGCAGCGTGCGGCAGGCGTGCTTTGTCACCGAGGACGGCGAGCGCCTCCGTCAAGCGCACCGCTGAGGCGCCGAGCCGCCTGACCCGGGCGAGAACGCCGGCCGAGACTCGTGCCGGGCCGAGGACGGCGATGCGGCCTGCGCCTTCATCGGTCGGGGCGATACCCGCGGCCTTTGCCTCGATCAGCAGCTCGTGCAGCAGCAGCGGGTTTCCGCCAGTTGCGGTGTGGCACGCAGCGGCAAAGCTTGTGTTGGCTGGCCTCCCCAGGGCAGCTCCAGTCAAGCTCTCGACCGCAGCGCTACTCAGCGGACGCAGCGCGAGCGTCTCGGCGGACGGAAATGACTGCAGGTCGGAGATCGCTGCCGGCGCGTCGGTTCCCGGCTCGGCTGGCCGGGCGGTGAGCGCGATCAGCACCGGGGCGTCGTCGAGGCGCGAGGCTACGAACGAGATGAATCGCAGGGACGGCTCGTCGGCCCAGTGGGCGTCGTCGATCGTCAGCGACAGCGGCGCGCGTTCGGCGAGCTTGAGGCACAGCCAGTAGAGGCCGTTCAGGGCGACGTACATCCCGTCCTCGCCGCTGCGCCTCACGTTGGGGTCGAGCGCCAAAGGTCGCGCGGCGCCACGCGCGTGCCCCGAGAGAACCTCTTCGCGGTGCTGGCGATCGAGCACCGAGAGCGCCGGCCCGAAGAGCTGGCGCACAACGCCGAAGGCGTAGGAGCGCTCCAGCGGGCTCGCGTGCGCGTGAAGATCGCTCAGCTCGGCGACGCGGGCGCGCTCGCGCGCGGCCGCCAGCAGCCGCGTCTTGCCGATCCCGGCCTCCCCCTCGATTACAAGCAGCCGCGACGAGCCACCGCGAACCGCGGCGATGCCCTGGTCGATGACCGAGAGCTCGGCGTCGCGCTCAGTCAGCGCGGCATCGCGAAGCCCAGCCACATGCCACCTGCCTGCCCCCACCGTCGCAACCTCGATCTTCGAGGCTCATCTGCATGACGGCGTAGGCGCTCATATGCAGGGATTGTAGGCCTTGGCGAAGGCTGGGGTCGCGGCTGGGGAAGCCCCCAGCAACGGTCACTCCGTGGCGGCGTTAATAGCTGTAAAGAACAATCGGCGGGCAGGAAGTCCGTGAAGACACCAGGAGCATCATCCAGTCCGGTCTCAACAGCGGCAGGAGGGCCGCACCGGCGGTGCGCCTGCGCCTCGGGGTCAGCCGCCTCGCACGTCGCTACCGGCCTCAAGCGGCTCCTCACCTGCCCGGACGGCGAGCAGCTCGCGCAGCCGCGCGACGGTGCGCGGCTCGCGGGGGGCGATGTTCGGCCAGCTTCCGAGCAGCCGGCTCAGCTCCGCTCGTGTGGGTATGCGCCGGAGGATCTCGACCGGCCCACTCACCCCTTTGTGGAAGTCCTCTGCCTCGAGCGGCTCGGCAGGCGAGAGCCGCTCGAGCGTCAGCTCGCCCGTCTGCTCATACCAGCACGCACGGTGCCGGACGCCGGCCTGCTGCCAATCGGCCCCGAGCTCGAGCGCGTCGCCGCCGCGACGCGGATCCGCTTTGAGGAAGTCCGCGTAGCAGGCGTAGATCAGTCGGCGCCTGTCCTCGTCTGTCATCGAAGCACCAGTCAGCTAAGCCGGCCAGGGAAGCCTAACTCCATCGGCCACCGGCTGCTCGCCGCGCATGGGCGTTTGCAAGCGCGCGTTTGCGCACTTGTGGTCAGCGCGCTCTCGCCGGGAGAGACTGCCGCCATGGTGGTGCAAGGCAAGGAAACCGTCACCAGGCGGTCAGGCGACAAGCGCCGAAGCGACGGCCGGACCGTGCTTGTGGGCGCTATCGAAGCGCTGGCGGCCGCTGCGGCACATGCAGGGAGGTCGCTGCGATGAGCGCTCACGCTGCTGCGCGCAGGCGCGCGGCCGGCAGCGGGCAGCTTCGCGAGGAGGTGCTCGAGCTCGTGGTCGCGCGACTGCGCGCGATCGCCGACCCCAACCGCGTGCGGCTGATCGGGATGCTCAACGAGCGCGACTGCACCGTGAGCGAGCTCGCCGCCCGCATGGCAACCACCCACCAGAACGTCTCCCACCACCTCGGCCTGCTGCACCAGGCGGGGATCGTCTCCCGCCGCAAGGAGGGCAACAGCGTGCGCTACTCGCTGGTCGACTGGACGGGCTGGTGGCTGGTTGAGCAGATCGCCTCCGCGGTCGCCGAGCACATCGACGAGCTGCACGAGCTCTTCGAGCCGGAACCACGCCCGTAGCGGCTTCCCCTCCGCCGCGCAAGCGCTTGCGCCGCAAGGAAGTATCGCCGCCCCTGCGCGTCTTGCGGGAACCCGGCCGATGCCACTGGGGCACGTGGTGTTGGTGGTCCGCAAGCGTGCGTTTGCGCAGTTGTGGTGTTTACGCCGCCACGGACTTACACCTCCATCCGTAATCGACGCGGCGGGCGATCCCGTCAGGCAGACCGACCCGGTTCGCCCGCCGCACAGGATCGGAGGTCA
>CAXMLR010000104.1:0-11150 GCA_964194275.1 uncultured Solirubrobacterales bacterium | reverse complement strand
GACGTACGGCCGCCGGCCGCGGCTCGGTCCGCCGCCCGATCGCGAAGCGCACGACCTCGCAGTCCTCACGACGATCCAGCGCCCGCCCGAGCTCACGGCTGTAGCGCGCCACCCCGGTCGACGCCAATAGCTCGGGCGTCACGTCGAGCGCGATCCGCAAAGTCACCGCTGCGCGCCGATCTGGCGCATCATCGAGCGCCAGGGCCTCCAGCCACGAGAGCACCAGCCGGCCGCGCCGAGCGAGCCGGAATCGTGCCCGAGCCCCCGTCGGTCACGTCGACGCCCTCGTCGTGGACACGGTCGGCGGGCGAGGCGCCGCCGGCCCGGCCGGCCACCCCGAGCGCCGCGCCCGCGAGACCCCAGAACGTCCATGCGACCGCAAAGTCCTGCCACGCCTGCAGGAACCAGGCAGCGACGGCGATCCCGCAGCACGCGGTCCAGGCCGCCGTCAGCAGTGGATCGGCGTAGTCCCGCGCCGCGCGACGTAGACGTGCGATGAGCGCGAGCGTCAGCGTGACGAACAGCACCATAGGGCCGATGCCGAGCTCCGACCCGACCTCGAGATAGTTGTTCTCGGGAATGTCGACGAATCGGACCTTCGTGCGAAAGAATCGCTGACCCGTCCCGGCGGCTGTGCCGAGTCCGAGGCCGAGCGGGTAGTGGGAAATCGTCGAGACCCCGGCCCAGAAGCCCGTGATGTGCCCAGCGGTATCGACCTCGCTCCGGTTCGTGCCCTGCTTCACCCGGTCCACGAGCCCGGTCCCTACAGCGGCCGGAACGGCGAGGATCGCGAGGCTGGCGAGCAGGATCGCCGCCTGTACTCGCCAGTGGCGCCGGCGACCGGCGGCGGGCTGAAAGGCGAGAAGCATGACGAGCAGGGCGCCGATGATCGCGCTCCGCGTCTGCGTCAGCAATAGGCAGGCGCCGATCGCCACGGTCATCAGTAACGCGTAGGAGGACGCACGGCGCATAACGCGCTCCAATCCGACGGCGAATCCGATGATCAGATAGAAGCCGCACGTCAGCTCGTTGAGGAACACCGAACCGACCCGGACGATGTGGCCACCGACCTGCCCGTACACGCGGATGTCGTCGACGTTGAATGGCGTCACGTTCAGCACCGCTACCTGATAGCGCGTGTACTTGACGGTGCGCACGACGAAGTCATTCCACGACGACGAGGAGATCGCCTCGAAGATGCCGACGCCGGCGACGACCGTGCTCGTGATCAACAGCGCGCGTCCGGCCCGCGCCGTGAAGTCGGCCGGCAGCGGCGCGTGGCGCGCGCCGACGAGAAGGAGCACGAACCCGGCGACGTCCCGGAAACCGAGCAGGCGCACGCTCATGGCGGACGGCGACTCCGGTGAGATCGTGGTCTGGAGCGCCACATAGACCGCCGCGATCGCGACGAACCCCAGCGCGAGGCGGTCGACGGCATCCAACCGCCGGTCGGAGCCGAGGTAGCTTCGCGCGCCCGCCACCACAACCCCGAGCGCGAGCACTTCCTTCCACGCGCCGAGGTGCCTGACGATCTGAACCGGGACGCCCCACGCCCAAAGCTTCGCCAGCACGAGCCCCTGGAACGGGAGCCCCGCGATCAAGATGATCAAGCTCACGTCCGGGCGCCGCGCCGCGAGCACCATCAGGCCAAGGACGATCAGGTAGGCGATCGCCTTGTCCGCCGTTATATAGTGCGGCGGCGCGCTGTAGACCAGGACGATCGCGAGGATCGGAATCATCCACGCGAGCACGCCCCGCCACCGCGTGCGCCTGGCCGGCGTGCGGAGCGGGATGGAGATCGCCGCTCGGACCCGACGCTTCAGTGCCGCGATAGTATCGCGTGGCCTCGACCACCTCGAAGCGATCACGGCCGCATCGTAGAGGGTGCCCCGTGACGACGTGTGCGCACGATCTCGCCATCTGCGAGGAGTGCGCGCGCCGCCCGGGTCAGGAAATCGTCCGGGACCGGAGCGTGGCGGGCGCCCCACTCGGGCCGCCTGGGTGAGGCAAGGGAGGCCCTGACGCCCGCAAGGAATACGCCGATCGCCAGCGTCTCCTTCCACGCCCCAAGATGCTTGACGACCGACACGGGCAGCCCCCACGACCACAGCTTGGCAAGCAGCAGCCCCTGGAACGGGAACAGGACGATCAGGATCAGCAGGCTCCGATCTGGGCGTTGCACAGCCAATGCGACGAGGCCCAGAGCGAGCAGGTAGCTCACCGCGCGGTCGGCGGTGATCCAGTGTCGCGGGAAGTCGTAGATGAAGACGATCGCGATAATGGGGATAAGCCACGCCAGCGCGCCGGTCCACCTCGCGCGTGACGCGGGCATTCGATAACGGCCTGCCCGCGTCACGAGTCTCCCCCCAAGCGAGCGGGCCAGATCGTCCTGATGGACGTCGCGCACCTCGGCCGGTCGGGATCGTTGGCGATGAGGTCTGCTCGGCAACCACTCGGCTCGCCGGTACGAAGCGCTCGCTGCAGGCAGGATTCCCATTCCTTGTCAGTACCGATTTGCGTGCTTCCGTGCAATGAGGACTTCGACTGGAAGATGCCGTCCTGTGGGTCAGGGAGTCGAAGTTGGAAAGCCTTCCTGATCGCGTCCTCGAGTTTCACGAGCGCGTGACCGAGGCGGAGTTTCAAGATCGCCAGCGCTACTGCCGCCAGTTGTGGGAACCCCATATGAGTCCGCACAGATTCCATCGCTGGCCGGCATCGGCGATTCGTTCCATCTGTTCTGCCCGTTAGCAAGCGCCGCCGATGACCCGACGAACAGGACCGGTCAGAACCTGAAGTAGATGAATTGCGCCATGGCCCCGCCGCTGGCCACGATCAGCGCGACGAGCATCGCGCCGACGATCGCGCCGCGCAGTGAGGGGGGGACGCGCGCGACGAACTCTCGTGTGCCCTGGCGCTGAGCGAGGTCGATCGCCACCACCGCCGCAAGCGCGAATGCCACAACCAGGACGCCGTCGGCGTCGACCGAGCCAGGGCGCAGGGCGATCAGCCCGTGCAGGTAGGCGATCGTGTCGCTGAAGCTGCGGGCACGGAATGGGATCCAGAGCAGGGTCACCGCTGCGACAGTCGCAAGGATCCGTCCGAGGTCCCCGAGGCGCACCGGCCGCTCGCCGCGGTCGCGCCGGCCGGTAGCCCGCTCAGCGGCCAGCAGAACTCCGTGCCCCCCGCCCCATGCAACGAATGTCCACGCGGCCCCGTGCCACAGGCCGCCGAGCAGCATCGTCACAATCAGGTTGCGGTAAGTCCGCAGCCTCCCCGAGCGGCTGCCACCGAGGGGCACGTACAAGTAGTCCCGCAGCCAGGTCGAGAGCGAGATGTGCCAGCGTCGCCAGAACTCAGTGATTGAGCGGGAGAGGTACGGCTGCGTGAAGTTGAGCGGCAACTCGATTCCGAGCAGGCGGGCGCTGCCGCGGGCTATGTCGGTATAGCCGGAGAAATCGCCATAGATCTGGAGCGCGAATCCAATGGCGCCGAGCAGCAGGGTAACCGCCGAAGCGCCGTGGACATCGGCGAACGCGGCGTTCACGAACGGCGCTACCCCGTCGGCAACGACGATCTTCTTGAACAGGCCGAGCAGGATCAGCCCGAGCGCGGTGGCAACCTGGTCTCGCCCGAGTCGCCGACGTGGCCGCTCGATCTGCGGAAGCTGAATCGTCGCCCGCCCGATCGGGCCGGCGACCAGCTGCGGGAAGAACGCGATGAACACCGCGAAGTCGACAAAGCTCGACGCCGGCTTCACCTGTCGCCGGTAGGAGTCGACCATGTAGCTGATCCCGTGGAACGTGTAGAAGCTGATCCCGATCGGCAGCACGAGGCTCAGCACCGGCCGGTGTGCCTGAAGACCTAAGTGCGCGAGCAGACGGCCGGCCGAGTCGACGAAGAACCCGGCGTACTTGAAGGTCGCGAGGATGCCGAGGTTGACGGCAAGGCCGCCGGCGAGGATGCGGCGCCGCTGGCCGCCTGCATCGATTCGCGCAAGCAGCGAGCCGACCCGATAGTCGACCGCGCTCAGCAGCAGCATCAGCCCCAGGAAACGCCAGTCGAACAGGGCGTAGAACGTCCACGACGCGGCCAGCAGCAACAGGTTCTGGGCACGATGACGTAAGCGCCAGTAGAGCACGACGATGACCGGCAGGAACAGCGCATAAGCCGGCGAGTCGAAGACCATCAGCGCGCGGTGCCGAGCGCCCTCGCGACGACGGGCCCGAGCAGGCGCGCGAGCCGCGCGGCGCCTGCACCGTTGAGGTGCACAGGGTCAGCGAATAAGGCGGTCGGCCAGACGCCGCCGCGCACGAACGAAACCCCCGTGGCAGCGGCAGCCGACTGAATCACGCTCGTCAGCGCGCCCACGTCGGCCGCGCGATGGGGCAACAACGGGACCACATCCTGCGTGAACGGCATCTCGGCGAGGACGACCGATACGGACTTGGCCTGCAGCGCCCGGATCAGCGCCCGCAGCCGCGCATCGAGCTCTGGCGTCACGGCGAAGTCGTGCAGTATCCCGCCGAGGAGCTGCGCCCTGCGAGCCGCGGGCGCGATCGGGCGCCCGTCGAACATCCCATAAGGGTCGTGGATGAACGTGACGCTCATCCCCTGACCGGTCAGGCGCGGATCCAGCAGGCCGCCGAGCCCCGGCTCCCATTCGCGGCGACCCTGGCGCAGCGAGGCGATCGGTCGCATCAGCAATCCCCGCAGCCGAAATAGCTCGCTCACGTCACCCGCGAGTCGTTCGAGACGCAGGGCCAGCGTCTCGCGCCCCATCGCCTCCCGCATCCCAGCGGAGTCGGCGAACCGCGCCTCTCCCGACACCCGGCCGGGCACATTCGCGTTTAGATCCGCGAATCCGAGGCCGAGTACCGCCACGCGCGGCCTCAGCCCCGGCTGCGCGACGGCCTCGGCCCACTGGGCGACGGCCCCCAATGTGATCCCGGACAGCGCCGCGTTGTAGACCAAGGGCAGTCTGCCGCCATTCTGGCTGTCGCGCGCGATCGCGGCCGAGTCGCCGCCGGCGTCCATCAGCGAGGAGCCGAGCAGGACGACGTCGGCGGTACCCCGCGCGTGGATTTGAGCGGCCTTGTGCTGCGCCTCAGGCGTGATCCAGATCAGCGGGTCGGGCAGATACGGCGCGAGCACGCGTGCAACTGCCTCGGCTGCCAGCAGAACCGCCAGCACCGCCAGCATCGCGACCCAGGAATGATGGTGCGTACGGAATGAGTCCAGCCTTCGCCGCGGCGGCGAGGAGAGCAGGTCGACCCCCGATGGGGAGTGATACGGCGGCAACACGCTTGCGCGGGTTGGCGATCGTCGGACTCGCTTGCCGGCTGTCACTGGTGCAGCCGGCGCGCGACCGCCAGCGCTGCCCGCTCGCGGGCGAGCCTCGGGATCTCGCGCGCGAGCGCCCGGACGAGATCCCCCGGCGGCATCCGGAAGGGGCCAAGCGGCACCGTACCTGCCGAGGCATCCCATGTCGCCTGCGCCGCCGCGAGGCCCGGCAGCTGGTCCAGTGAGAGCCCGAGCTGCCGTCCCTTCGCACCCACCCCGACGACCTGCATCGGCATTCCTCGATCCCCGATGCCGGCAACCCAAACGTCGTCAAACCCTCCGAGCATCGAGCGAAAGGCCTCTGGCGTGAAGCGGAAGTAGTCGTTTGGATAGCCGTGGATCCCGAACAGCATCACAGAGGAGATCACGCACACTCCGCCGTTCCCGACCACTCGGTGCAGCTCCCGGGACGCACCCACGGGATCCTCGCAGTGCTCGAGGGTGTCAAGGCAGATCGCCGTTCCGACCTCCCCGTCGGCGAACGACAGACGCCGCAAATCCTCGACCCGGTCGACGCCGGGACCGGCCCGCATGTCGGTGCCGATGTACCTCTGACCGTCAAACAACGGGCGAAGGTCGCCGTCCTGTCCTTCTTCGACCTGCAAGGAACCGAACTCGACGACCGGGTCCGGCAACTCGACAACCTTCATCAGGTCGATGAGGAAGCCCCTGATTAGCTCCTGCATCGCGGCGAGAATCATAGCCTCCTCGCGGACCTAGCCGCGGCATGGGCGACCCCAGCCGCGCAAACCTGGCCCACCAAGCCGGGCGCGCTATTGTCCGCGCCGGTGTTGCCACGGGCGCTGCGACGCAAGGAACGGACCACAGTGACCGGGAAGACCTCGGGTAGGCTTTCAGCTGTGCCGCGTGGGCAGCCCCCCGTGGCGTTCCCGATCGGCCATTACTACTCGCCGATGTACGACGCCCGCGAGTTGTGCGCTGAGCCGGCGCGCTCGCGGATTTGGCCAGCGACGCCGCGCACACAGCCTGGCATCAACTGGAACGAGGAGGGGCAACGGCGGTTCCTGCGCGATGTCTGCGCAGGTCAGGACAGGCTGATCTTCGCGGTCGACGAAGCGCTCGACGACGCCACGTATTACATGCACAATGAGCAGTACCCGCCTCTCGATGCCTGGGCGCTCGAAGCGGTCGTCCGGCACGCCCGTCCCCGAACGATCATCGAAGTCGGATCGGGGTTCTCGACTCTCGTCACCGCGAGAGTCAACCGTGAGTACCTTGCTGGCGAGGCGCAGTTCGTCGCGATTGAGCCGCATCCGCGGCCGTTTCTCACTCGCGGCGTCGACGGCCTCTCAGAGTTGCTCATCGATAGGGTCGAGAACGTCGGGCTCGACCGCTTCGACGCCCTCTCTGCGGGCGACGTCGTGTTTATCGACACATCCCATGTCGTTCGCACTGGCAATGACGTCGCGTGGCTTTATGGCCAGGTTCTCCCGCGATTGGCGCCCGGCGTCTATGTCCACATTCACGACGTCTTCCTTCCAGGCGACTACCCGGAGGCGTGGGTCGCCGACGGTTGGGGGTGGAACGAGAGCTACCTCGTCGAGGCGTTCCTGCAGTTCAACTTCGCCTACGACATCCTCCTCGGCATCCGGTGGGCCGTGCAGAACGCGATGCACGAACTCCGGGGCGCCTTCCCCGGCATCCGCGAGCACGGTGTAGGCGGGAGTGCACTCTGGCTGCACCGGAATGAGGGCCAGCGCTAGTTTCTCTCCACGGAAAGAGTGATGGGTTGTGCGGGGACGGTTTCGTCCGGCCTGCCCGTCGGACGATTCTGCTGAATGAGCTGGATTCGGTGCCGTTCAATCCTGCGGGGCCTCAGCATGAACGTGGCGCTACTGTGAGGCCCAGTACTTTATTGCGAGCTGCTCGCTCGACCCAGGGGGCGGGAGGTCCGTCCTGGCGTGACCCGACGGCCGTCGGCTGGCTTGCGGCCGACGAAGATGTGCTGGAGCGCGAAGAACGGCCGTAGAGGCCGCCACTTCGCCACTCGTGCCACAAGTGGGTCACGTGGGCCGGAAACGGCTCGCAGGGAGTACACCCGGCGGACATCGTGGGGCTCAAGCCCGGTTTCACGCAGGAGCTCGACTCCGTCCGCTGCGGTGAACCACTGCAGGTGGGTGCGGTCGAAGATTCCCTGCTCCTCCTGTCGCCAGGTACCGCGCACGGCGAGATTCCACAAAACGTCCCAATGCCGCACGTTCGGCAGGCTGACGACGGCGGTGCCCCCGGGCTCGAGCAGCTCGACCGCGTGCGTGAGCACCATCCAGGGATCGCGCAGGTGCTCGAGTACGTCGCCAGCGAGAATGCAGTCGAAACGTCCGAGGTCCGATTCGAGATCGGGACGGGCAATCAGCTCGTCGAGATCGGCCTGGACCACGCGATCGAGTCGCTCCGCCGCCCGCTGGGCGTAGCTGGGGTCGATCTCCACCCCCACGATCTCAACGGGTTGCCTGGCCTTGAGCGCGGCGCCGACCGCGCCCGACGAGCATCCCAGGTCGAGCAGGCGGCGCGCGGAGAAGGGCACGAACGGTTGAAGCTCCCGGCGGGGGCTCTCGTACGCCCACGCACGGACCTCCTCTGGTGTCAGCTCGGGCGAGGTCATCCACCGTCGTGGGGGCGGCCCACAACCGGCGCCGAGCCCTCGTCCCAGTCGAACGGCTCCACGCTCGTTCTGCCTGCGTCGACGGGTTGCGGCCTGCGCGCCAGCTCGAACCCCCGCCAGCATGCATCGGCCAACCCGTGTGGATCGTTGGCGCTGCAGCGCGCACGGGTCGCCCCTTCCGTGACCAGCTCCTTGGCGGGTTCGCTGGTCGTGACGACCGTTTGCCTGGCGCACGCGAGCGATTCCACCAAACCATTCTGAACGAATCGGTGGTCGATGCAAGGCACATGATCCATGCGCTCCCGTATCGCTCAAGCAGGCGGTCGGCTTCGCCGACGCCCAGTGCGTCGGCCCGAAGTTCTCGTGACGGCTCCTCACCAGCAGGCGCGGACGCGTGCTGGTATGGCGACACGAGGTCGTCCACGAAGCCGACCAGCTGGATCTGGTCGGGTCGCGGTGCGCCCGCGAGGACCGGGTCGAGCGCCGGCTGAACCCATGGTGCGATACCCAGGCCGGTCGCGTCGATGAGCAGATCCGCCACGCGAGATCGCCATGAATGGGCGCGCTCAGCACCCCCCGCCTCGCGACTGACCGCGGCCGGCGGTCTGGCATACTCGGCCTCCTTGACGATGATGGCATTGAACGAGACACATTTCTGCCCCGGCCCCGAACGAGGTGGCGCCGCCTGACCAGCGTGCTCGTCGCCGGGGCGGGCGGGTATGTCGGTGGGCGCCTTGTCGAGATCCTCAAGGGCGACGGCTGCGACGTTCGCGCCGCCGTTCTGCGCCCGAGCCCGCGCCCGCTGATCGATGAGGTAGTCGTCGATCTCGCCGCCGATCTCAAGCCGGTGCGCGATGCATGCCGCGGCGCGTCGGTGATCGTGCACCTGGCAGGCGCGAACGAAGTCGTCGCGGCCCAAGACCCGGGCGCGGCGCTCGCATCGACGGTGCTGGCCACGCTTCGGCTCGGCGAGGCGGCCGTTACGGCAGGCTCGCGCCGGCTCGTATACCTATCGACGGTTCACGTGTACGGTGATCGGATGCAGGAGGGGGCGCTTTTGGCGGAGGAAATGCGGCCCGAACCCCGGTCGGTGTATGCGATCGCGCGACTCGCCTCCGAGCACTTGCTCGCCGGCTTCGCGGCCAGAGGCATCGAGGTCGTCGTGTTCCGGCTCACTAATGCGGTCGGCGCCCCGTCGCATCCGGCGGTCGATCGCTGGAGTCTCGTCGCGAACGACCTCTGCCGGCAGGGCGCGATTGGCGGAGAGCTTGAGCTCCGGACCGCCGGCGTGCAGTGGCGCGACTTCATCTCGGTGACCGACGTCTGCTCGATTGTGGCCGCGGCGTGCAGGAGTGGCGAGCAGGAAGCACTACCCGCCGGCGTATACAACCTCGGGTCAGGCGCCGCAGTGACGATCCGCGACCTTGCAGGGCTCGTGCAGGACGCGTTCGAGCGGCGGACGGGCACCCGTCCTCCGCTCCGCGCCCCGGCACCACCACCAAAGCTCCCACGGCCGTACGACGTCTCGGTGCAACGGCTGAGCCACCGCGGCCTGGCGGCTACGACGCCACTCAGGGACGCAGTGGATGAGACGGTGCGCTTCTGCCTACGACATCGCGACGAACTGGTGACGGCCGGGAGGACTCAGCGATGACCGAGATCGAAGGTGTGCGTGTTACGCCCCTGCGCCGCATCCCAGATGAGCGCGGCGCGGTGTTCCATATGCTCCGGGAGGACGCTGAGGTGTTCGAGCGCTTCGGCGAGATCTATTTCTCGCTCATCTATCCAGGTGTAGTGAAGGGGTGGCATCTGCACCGGCGAATGACGCTCAACTACGCCGTGCCCGTCGGCATGGTGAAGCTCGTCTGCTACGACGACCGTCCCGGCTCGCGCACCCGTGGCGCAGTGCAGGAGATACACGTGGGCGAGCTCAGCTACTCGCTCGTGACGATCCCGCCGTTCGTCTGGAACGGGTTCAAGGGCGCAGGGACGAGCGCCGCGATGGTGGCCAACTGCGCCACGATTCCGCACGACCCTGAGGAGATCGAGCGGATGGACCCGTTCACCGACAAGATCCCATACGACTGGGCCCTTCGCCATGGCTAGAGTCCGATGAGCACGCGAACGCCGGATGACGTGAGTGTCACACGTCGAGTGCCGCTGCTGAGCATCGACTCGCAGCCGCAGTCACGCCGCAAGTGGCTGATGGAACTGTGGCAGCATCGCGAGGTGCTCTCACTGCTCGCGCGGAGCGATTTCCACGTGCGCTACAAGCGAGCGTCCTTTGGTGTCCTATGGGCGGTCGTCGTACCCGCGCTTCAGGCCGCATCGCTGGCATTTGTCTTCTCGTACTTCGTCAAGACCCACAACCAGTACAGCTACAGCGCCTACGCCGCTTCCGCCGTGCTCGGCTGGGGTTATGTGGGCGGATCGATGGCAGTCGGATCGATCGCGATCGTGGAGGGCTCCGGGCTTACCGACAAGGTGTGGTTCCCACGCTCCTTGCTGGTGCTCGTTCCCTGCCTGGCGAACCTCCCGGGATTCCTGATCTCGCTGCTCCTGTTCATACCAGCGCTCCCGCTGCTCGGTGCGCACTTCGGGCTTTACACCGTGCTTTTCGTACCGGCGATCCTGCTGGTCGTCGGTTTCTGCACGGCGCTTGCACTTGTCCTGGCGGCGCTGCACGTCTACTTCCGCGACGTGAAGTACCTCGTCCAGGCGGCGCTGCTGGTGATGTTCTACTTGACCCCGATCGCCTATCCGCAGAAGTTGCTCCGCACGGTCGGGCCGTGGATGGACTTCAACCCGCTGACGGGGATCGCGAACATGTTTCATTGGGCGGCGGTCGGGCACCCCATGCTCTGGGCCCCGGACATCGCCCGCTCGATCGCGGTGACTGTTGTCGCGACGTTCGGACTCGCATGGTTGGCGCTTGAGGTGCATCGCCGCCACGACCGCCTATTTGTCGATCGTCTGTAACGATGGCGCGGCATCCAGTCATCCGGCTCGGCGGCGTTGGCAAGCGCTATTGGCAGCTCGAGGAGCAGGCGATGCTGTTGCGCTCGATTGTGCCTCTATGGCGCCCGACGCGCAGCGAGCTGTGGGCACTCAGAGACGTGAATCTGACGATCGAGCGAGGGGAAACAGTCGGGATCATCGGTGGCAACGGCGCCGGCAAGACGACGCT
>CAXMLR010000103.1:0-1798 GCA_964194275.1 uncultured Solirubrobacterales bacterium | reverse complement strand
ATCCGGGGGTCGTCGGCGATCGCCAGCTCCAAATGCTCGCGCATCGAGACCCCCAGTGGAGCGGTCGGCGTGTCGGCACCGAGCAGGGTCAGGCTGAAGTCATCGCGCTCGAGCCCGGTCAGCGCCCGAATCAGATTGTGGACGCCCTTACGCCGCTCGAGCCGGCCCGCATAGAGGAGCTTGAGCGGTTGCGTCGGCTCTCGAGACTCGTCCACATCTAAAGCGACGGACTCGCCCCGGTAGGGGTAGCGGATCTGCTGCGCGGAGGCGAGGGCCTCCTCGCCGTAGAAGCGCCCGTACAAACCCAGGATGTCTCCGCCCTGCCAGAGCAGAGCGTCGGCGTGCGCCAGGCAGTATCGCTCCATGGCGTGCAACGCCCGGGATCCCAGATCGCATTTTGAGAAGCCGTCGAGGACCTCACAGATCTCGGCGGTGGTGTGAATCCGAACCGCGATGCAGGTGTCGGCGAGCAGCGGATCGTTCGTCTCCGCCGCCTGCAGCGTGACGAACCCCTCACCGAGGAAGTCTGGGAACTCGATCAGCTCCGGGCCATGGTCGGGATAGAGCTCACGCAGGCGCGCGAGCAGCCGACTGCCATAGATGTGCATCACGTGGTACCAGCCGCCGGCCTCCTCGTCGTTGGGCTCCTTCACGAACGCGAACCGAACGCTCTGGTCCGGAAGCCTCGGATCGTTCGACGCGCGCAGCTCGTGGTAGCGCTGCTCCCACAGCGAGGTGGTGATGATCGTCACCTCGGCAACGCGGGAGAGCAGGTCCGCCGCGGCACAGACGAAATGACCGATTCCCCCGCCGCCCAACGGATATACCTCGCGCGATGAGAGCGCTATGTGCAACGGCGCAGACCGGACTTCATCGCACACCCGCCCGCCGCACGACCTGCCGCTTGGCCGCGCGCAGCGGTGCCGTGACGCGCCAGCTGGGCGAAGAGACCAGATCCTGGAGCGTCTGGCTGTCACGCTCAGAGCGCGCCCGCAGCGCGACGAGCTGCGTGCGCAGGGCAGCCTCGCGAGCCGAGGATGCATTGAGCGCGAGGACGACTTCGCTGAGGCGCCGGCGCAGCGACATCAGGTCGTCCTCACTGCCGGCGGCGACGCTCGCCAGGCGCTCCCGGGCGAGAATCTGCTCGCGCGCCTGCGCAAGCAGTGGCGCGGTGGAGTGGTAGCGCTGCTCGTAAACCGGACCGTCCGCGTAGGCGAGCCTGGTGACGTCGACAAGTACCAGACCGAGGCCGTACCAGAGCTCGTTGCGCAGCGCAGGCTCCGCGAACACACGGCCGGGAATCCAGTCGAGTTCGACGTGGGCAACCTTCGGCCAGGCCGTGAACCGCACCTCATCCACGCCCCGGCGCACGTGCTCATTGGCGGTGTCATGGATGAGGATGATCGACCGCCTGAGCGCCCGGGAATCGAGCAGATCCACGAGATCTTCACGTACGCCTTCCGGGGTGTGGTCACCGTCGACG
This sequence comes from uncultured Solirubrobacterales bacterium, assembly GCA_964194275.1. Taxonomy (GTDB): domain Bacteria; phylum Actinomycetota; class Thermoleophilia; order Solirubrobacterales; family Solirubrobacteraceae; genus Palsa-465. Next base: position 315 of record CAXMLR010000103.1, on the reverse strand, counting down.
ATCACGAAGTCGACGTTTCGTTCTTGCTGCGCCAGCTCGGCCAGGAATGCCGGGAGCAACTCGTGGGAATCTCCCGTATGCAGGGTGACGTTGTCGGGCATCGGCAGGCTCGGCGGAAGCAGATCGAAGGAATGCACCTCATCTGCGTGAGCGGCGATACGCCGTAGGCATGCCCCCTCCATCGAGCCGATCTCGATCGCCAGCGCTGGTTTCAGCTGGGAGAGCACGCCTTCGACCGCCGCCCGTTCGCCGAGCGACATCTGCCAGATCTGGTCCTCGAAGATGGCCACTGGCATCGGCGGGGCATGATAGTGC
>CAXMLR010000102.1:0-5404 GCA_964194275.1 uncultured Solirubrobacterales bacterium | reverse complement strand
GACTTAACGTCGACCAGCCGCGCAACCTGGCCAAGACGGTGACCGTGGAGTGAGAATCGGGATTGACCTGCTCGAGATCGACCGGCTCGAGCGGGCACTCGAGCGCCGCCCGCGGCTGGCCGAGCGCCTGTTCACCGATCGCGAGCGAGCCTATGCCGCCGCCCGGGCCCGTCCGGGCCAACACCTGGCCGCGCGCTTCGCGGCCAAGGAGGCGGTGGCCAAGGCGCTGGCGCTGGAGGGCTGGAACTTCTGTGAGGTGGAGGTGGTCGGCGACGGCGGGCCGCCGGCGATCGAGCTGCACGGAAAGGTTGCCGCGCGCGCGCGGGAGCTGGGGGTCGAGGTCTCGATCTCGCTCACGCATACCGACCGGGATGCGGCGGCCGTCGCCGTTGCGCTCAAGCCGTGAGCCTGCCGGCCTGGCTGCAGCCGCTGCCCGGTGCCGCCGAGCAGCGCGCCCTCGACGAGTGGGCGATCCGCGAACGGGGCATCTCCGGGCTCACGCTGATGGAGCGCGCCGGCCGCGGGCTGGCGGATCTGGTCGGCGAGCTCGTCCCCTCGGGTCAGCTCGCGGTGCTCTGCGGCAAGGGCAACAACGGCGGCGACGGGTTGGTCGCCGCGCGACTGCTGCGCGAGCGGGGGAGAGCGGTCGATGTGCTGACGCTCACCTCCACCGACGAGCTCCAGGGCGACGCGAGGACCAATTTCGAGCGTCTCCCGGGTCCCGCACCAGCGCCGTTTGACGTCGCGGCTCTGACCGGGGCCGGGTGCGTGATCGACGCGATCCTCGGCACCGGCTTCTCGGGCTCCCCGCGGGAGCCGGGCGCCGGTGCGATCGAGGCGATCAACGCCCTCGCCTCTGAGAGCGTCGTCGTCGCCTGCGACGTCCCCAGCGGGGTCGACGCCTCGACTGGGGAGGTGCACGGCCCGGCCGTGCAGGCCGCGGCCACGGCGACCTTCAACGCCGCCAAGCCTGGGCTGTGGATCGCGCCCGGGAAGGCGCATGCTGGGGAGGTGCACGTGATCGACATCGGGATTCCGTCCGGCGGTCCCGCCGACCCGCAGGTCGGCCTGATCCTCGAGACGGTCACCGATGGCATTCCCCGGCGCGAGCGCGATTCCACCAAGTTCGCCGCGGGCAGCGTGCTCGTCTGCGGCGGCTCGACGGGACTGACCGGGGCGCCGTGCATGGCGGCCGAAGCGGCCATGCGGGCCGGCGCGGGCTACGTGACCGCGGCGGTGCCCGCGTCGCTGAACATGATCTTCGAGTTGCGCCTGCTAGAGGTGATGACCGTTCCGTTGCCCGATGAAGATGGGGTGTTCGTTCCGGCTGCCCTGACCGAAGTCCTCGAGCGCACGGGCCGTGTGCAGTCGCTCGTGCTCGGGCCCGGCCTCGGGCGTGATTCCCGGACGGCAGAGTTCGCGCGAGAGCTGGCTGGGCGCGCCGAGGTTCCGCTGCTCCTCGACGCCGACGGACTGGGCGCGCATGCCGGCGTGCTCAGCTCGTTGAGCGGCCGAACCGCCGCCACCGTGCTCACGCCCCACGCGGGAGAGCTCGGAAAGCTGCTGGGGCGCGACGGCGCCGACGTGCAGGCTCACCGTCTGCACAGCGTTCAGGAGGCCGCGGACCAGGCGCAGGCGATCGTCGTGCTGAAGGGCGACGACACGCTGATCGCTGATCCTTCCGGCCGGGTCGCGGTCAACCGGGGACGCGCCCCGGCTCTGGCCAGCGCCGGCACCGGGGACGTGCTCTCAGGGGTGGTCGCGGCGTACCTGGCCAAGGGCATGGATCCGTTCCACGCCGCTTGCGCCGGCGTGTTCGTCCACGCCGCGGCCGGACGGCTCGCCGCGCGGGCGATCGGCACCGAAGGGGTGATCGCCCGAGATGTGATCGAGTTGCTGCCCCGTGCGCTGCCGCCGGTCAGCGACTGAGCGCGCCGCACGAGCGCGGTCCGAGCATTACGCTGAGCGTTATCGAAACCGTCGCCGACATCATGGTGAGTGACGTCATCAGCGTTCATCCCGAGGATGAAGTCGAGTCGCTGCTGCGCCTGATGCGCCAACACGAGCTTCAGGGGGTTCCGGTGATCGATCACTCCGATCGCGTGATCGGGATCGTCACCGAGTCCGATCTGGTCATCCGCGACGAGGAAGCCGACATCCGCCTACCCCACCACATCGACCTGTGGGGAGGCGTGATCTATCTGGAGTCGCTCAAGCACTACGAGGAGCGGCTGCGGCATGCGTTCGCTTCGACGGTGTCCGAGATGATGACCCGGGACCCGATCACCGTGCGGGGCGACGACAGCGTCCGTCACGCGGCACGACTGATCTCCGAGCGCCGGCACAACCGGCTTCCAGTGGTTGACGAGGACGGAAACCTGCTGGGAGTAGTGACGCGCGTCGACGTGCTCGAGGCGTTGGCGCGCGAGCCGTAGCCGCGTCGAGATGCCACTGCGCGCGCTGGCCCGAGTCAACCTGGCGGCGATCGAACGTAATGTCGTGCGGCTGCGGCGTGATCTGGGGAAAGCGGCGCTGTGCGCGGTGGTGAAGGCCGACGGCTACGGTCACGGCGCGGTGCCGGTGGCGTGGGCCGCGGTGAACGCCGGCGCGACCTGGCTGGCCGTGGCCACGGTCGACGAGGCCGTTCAGCTGCGCGGCGCCGGCATCTCGGTCCCGCTGTTGGTGATGGGAGCGATCACTGCCGAAGAGCTCCCGGTCGCGCTCGGGGCCGGCGCCGATCTGGTCGCCTGGTCGGAGCGGTTCGTGAGCGATGTGGCGGCTGAGAACGGCTCCGGCCACCCGACCCGGATCCACGTCAAGTTCGACTCCGGGCTCGGCCGCCTCGGCACCCGCGACCTCGATGATGCCCTGAGCGTCGCCCACCAGGTGGTCGGCACTCCGACGACCGTGCTGGCCGGAGCCATGACTCACTTCGCCACCGCCGACGACGACCCTGAGTTCATGGCCGTGCAGCTGCAGCGCTTCGCTCCGTTCGCGGCCCAGCTGCGTGAGCTCGCGAGCGACGTGGTGGTCCACGCCGCCAACAGCGCGGCCACGCTCAACCAGCCGGCCTCGCACTTCGACATGGTGCGTTGCGGAATCGCCATCTACGGCTGCGACCCGATGAACCGGGACCCCGACGATCACGGGCTCGAACCGGCGCTGGAGCTCAGCTCCTACCTGGCGGCGGTAAAGCCGGCGGCCGCCGGTGACAGCGTCGGCTACGGACGCCGCTTCATCGCCCGCCAACCGACCTCCATCGGAACCGCTCCGATCGGCTACGCCGACGGGGTCAGACGGGCGTTGACCAACAACTGCGAGCTGTTGGTCGGCGGACGGCGGTACCCGCTGGTGGGCACAGTGAGCATGGACAACGTGACCGTCGATCTGGGGTCCTCGCCGGTCGTTGCGGTGGGAGACCGGGTCACGATCATCGGATGCGACGGTACCGAGCGACAGACCGCTGAACAGCTCGCTCGGCGCATCGATACGATCGGCTACGAGGTTCTGTGTGGCATCTCCGGTCGGGTCCGGCGGCTCTACCACCGCGATGGCGAGCCCGTATGAGTCGGCCGCTTGAGATCCTGGCCGGGCTGGTGCGGGAGGACGCCTGGCTCGTCGGCGGCGCCGTGCGGGATCGGCTCCTCGGTCGTCGCACGACCGATTTCGATGTCGCGGTGCAGGACGATCCGCAGCAGCTGGCCCGGGCGCTGGCCCGCCCGGCCGAGGGGCACCCGTTCGCCCTCTCAGAGGGTTCCGGGGCCTGGCGGATCGTCGCCCGCGATCACAGCTGGCAGCTCGACCTCCTGCCGCTGGCCGGGAGCTCGATCGAGGATGACCTCGCGCAGCGCGATCTGACCGTCAACGCGATCGCCGAGCCGCTGGCGGGCGGCGAGCCCATCGACCCGTTCGGCGGGATCGGGGATCTGCGCGCGGGACGGCTGCGGATGGTCTCGTCCTCGGCGTTCACGGCCGACCCGCTGCGGACCCTGCGCGTCGCCCGGCTGGGTTGCGAGCTCGCCTTCGAGGTCGAGCCCGACACGCTGGCGGCTGCCCGGGAGGCCGCTCCGGGGCTTGACCGGGTGGCCGCCGAGCGCATCTTCGCCGAGCTCAAACGGATCCTCAGCGACGATCACGCTCTCCGCGGGCTCGCACTGATGGATGCCCTGGGCGCCACCGAAGCCGTGCTGCCGGAGCTGGCGAGTCTACGTGGCGTCGAGCAGAGCCACTACCACCACCTCGACGTGCACGCGCATACGAGAGCCGTGCTGGCCGAGACGATCGCGCTCGAGCACAACCCGGAACGTCGGTTGCCCGACCAGGCCGATGAGATCCGAGGGCTGCTGGCAGAGCCGTTGGCCAATGAGCTCACCCGGGGTCAGGCGCTGCGGTTCGGGGCGCTGCTGCACGACATCGCCAAGCCGCAGACGCGCAACGTGACGGCGGCGGGACGGGTGACGTTCATGGGCCATGACGAAACGGGCGCGCAGGTCGTCCGCGCGCTCCTGGATCGCCTGCGCGCGAGCGAGCGTCTGTCCGACCATGTGGCGGCGCTGACCCGCCACCATCTGCGGCTGGGCTTCCTCGTCCGCGAGATGCCGCTCAGCCGGCGGACCATCTACCGCTACCTGCGGGCCTGCGAGCCGGTGCAGGTCGACGTGACCCTGCTGAGCGTCGCCGACCGGCTGGCCACGCGCGGGCGGGGCTCGGAGGAGGCGATCACGCGCCATCTGGAGCTGGCCCGCCAGATGCTCTCCGAGGCGCTCGCCTGGCGCCGCGATCCACCGCGGCCGCCGTTGCGAGGAGACGAGCTCGCCGGCCTGCTCGGGATGCGGCCAGGTCCCGAGCTCGGGCGGGTGCTCGGCGAGCTCGAGGAGGCGTCGTTTGCGGGCGAGCTCGCCGGCCGCGACGAGGCGATCGCCTACGCGCGTGAGCGCCTCCGCGGGCGCTCGGCGGCGGGGCGATAGGCTCCAGCGCGTGAGCGAGCAGGACTGCATCTTCTGCAGGATCATCGCCGGCGAGCTGCCCGCCCAGATCGTCGATCAGGACGAGCGGACCGTCTCGTTCATGGACACCAGTCCGGCCACCCGCGGTCACGCGCTGGTCGTGCCCCGCCGCCACGCCCGAGATCTGCTGGCGATCGAGCCCGACGAGCTCGCCGCCACGACGCTGGCCGCGCAACGTCTGGCCCAGCGCGCCCATGAGCGCCTGCACGCCGACGGCGTCAACCTGATCAACTCGTGCGGCCAGGCGGCTTGGCAGACCGTCTTCCACTTTCATGTGCATGTGATCCCCCGCTACGCCGACGATCCGCTTCGGCTTCCGTGGATCCCGGCCCCGGGGGACGAGCAGGAGATCGCCGCGGCGGCGGACGAGCTGCGATGAGACGTCCTGTGTCAACCCC